>JAQVWS010000016.1 GCA_028709585.1 Syntrophomonas sp.
GCAAGCGGCTACTGGGCTTTATCGGGAATAAACCGGCGATAGTAAAAGTGAGCCTTATTGAAAAGCCGGAGATCGAGGCTCGTAAATTAGTGGATAGCTTATTGCAAGAAATGAAAATTGATTATCAAATTGAAAAAGTTGAATGGAATAATGGGGTTGCCAGAATTAATATTATTGGCAAGGACATGGGTTTGCTAATTGGTCGCAAAGGTGAAACATTGAATGCACTGCAATTTATTGCCGGGCTCATGTTAAATCGCCATAGAGAAGATAAGATCCGTATAGTTTTGGATGTGGAAGATTATCGTAAAAAAAGGGAACAATCCTTGGAAGAATTAGCACGACGTCTTTCTGATAAAGTTAAACAGACACAAAAAAACGTAATAATGCGGCCCATGAGTTCTCAGGAGAGAAGGATAGTACATACGGTTCTGCAGGAAGACCCGGTGTTGGTCACTTATTCGATGGGAGAAGAACCTAACCGCAAAGTTGTGATAGCGTTGAAAAGATAGCATTTGATTAGGCCCGCAGGGGCCTTTTTTATTGTCAAAAAAAAGCAAATATGACCAGTGTATCTGTTTATATTAATCTGGTAAGATAATGCTGAAGAAACATAGGAACAAAATATTTGTAAAGTAAATATGACTGGAGATAGTATGTTTAGAGAAGATATTGCAGCTTTGTCCACCCCGCCAGGTGAGGGTGGGATAGGGATTATCCGCGTAAGCGGCAAGGGTATAATCGACAAGATCAGCAAAATATTTATACCTTTTTCCGCGCAGGAAATAGGTCAACGAAGGGGATTTTCCCTAAACCTGGGGTGGATAATAGATGATGATGGCAGTAAAGTTGATGAAGTACTATTGGGCATTATGCGAGCACCTCATAGCTATACCGGGGAAGATGTTATTGAAATTAACTGTCATGGAGGAAGCATGCCAATCCGCCGGTGTTTACAAAGATGTTTGGATGTAGGGATCAAGCTGGCCGAACCAGGAGAGTTCACTAAACGTGCATATTTGAACGGGAGATTAGATCTAACCCAGGCGGAAGCGGTGATTGATATTATACGAGCTAAGACCGACCGAGGGCTGAAGCTGGCTGTGCAGCAACTGGAGGGACCCAGTCATTTTATTGCGGAGATAGAAGACCAGTTACTCCGCGTTAATGCCATGTTGGAGGCTAGCCTGGACTTTCCTGAAGAGGTGGGCGATTTAGACTATGCAGAGACCAAAGCTATCTTGCTGACTATAAAAAAGCTTATGGATAAGCTTATCCGGGCAGGCCAGAGAAGTGAAATCTATCGAGATGGACTAAAGGCGGTTATCTGCGGCAAGCCGAACGTTGGTAAATCCAGCCTGCTTAACGCTTTGGTTAAGAAGGAAAAAGCCATAGTAACAGAGATACCGGGAACTACCAGAGATGTGGTCGAAGACTATATAAATATCAGAGGGATCCCCGTCAGAATAATGGATACAGCTGGAATTAGGCAAACCGAGGATATTGTTGAGAAAATTGGGGTTGAGAAAACCAGAGAAGTTATAGAACAGGCGGATTTAATCTTGTTTGTGTTAGATGCGGGCACCGGGATTGATAAAGAAGATATGGATATTTTCCAGGAAGTCGACCAGAGCCGGCTTATTGTAATGGTAAACAAAGAAGACCTGGAAAGGAAAGAGATCTCGGAGGAGAAATTGGCGGAGCTGTTCCGAGATATACCTGTAATAAGAGCATCAGTACAAAAAAGCATAGGCATTGAAGCATTGGAGGAAGCAGTCGAGTCAAGAGTTATACAGGGCATGCTTCCCGGCGATGGGATGGAAATAATGATTAACTTGCGCCAGAAAAACGCGCTTATTCGCAGCCGTGAGCAAGTGGAATCCGCTTTAATAACATTAGGACAGGTGCCCCTGGATTGTTTAGGGGTTGATATAGGGGGCGCTCTGGAAACTATGGGAGAGATCAGCGGTAGAACCCTTAAGGATGAGGTTATTGATCGGATATTTCATGACTTTTGTATTGGCAAATAGGAGGGGAATATGAATTACGAAGCAGGCAAATATGATGTAGTGGTAATAGGCGCCGGCCATGCCGGTTGTGAGGCGGCCTTGGCATCAGCCCGCATGGGCTGCTCTACCCTGTTGGTAACCTTGAGTGTTGAAAACATTGCCCTCATGCCATGTAATCCCTCTATAGGAGGACCCGCCAAGGCACAGCTGGTAAGAGAAATAGATGCTTTGGGCGGAGAGATGGGAATTAATATAGATAAAGCGAATATCCAAATCCGTTTAATTAATACTGGGAAAGGTCCCGCAGTCCAATCTTTAAGAGCTCAGGCTGATAAACACGAGTACGGGCGAGAGATGATAAAGACCATTCTGGGACAGAAGGGGCTGCATCTATTAATGGCTGAAGTGGAAGAGATTGAAACCGTGGATGAAAAGGTAAACGCTATTGTTACCCGTACTGGAGCCCGTTACCAGTGTCAGAACGTGGTTATTACAACCGGCACATATTTAAAAGGGCGAATTATTGCGGGAGAGGTTATGTATGACGGAGGACCCGGCAACCAATTCCCGGCGGTAAAACTTGCCGATAGCTTGCGAGCGATGGGAATAAGATTGGGCAGATTCAAAACCGGTACCCCTCCCCGGGTTGATCGAAAAAGCGTAAATTTCTCTAAGACGATTGAAATGCCTGGAGATATTCAGCCGTGGAGATTTTCATATATCAGTCCGCAGCCGGTCAGGGAACAACTATCTTGCTGGCTGACTCATTCAACCCCTGAGACGCATCGAATAGTAATGGATAATATAGAGAGAGCACCGCTTTTCACCGGGGTTATAAAAGGCAAGGGACCGCGCTATTGCCCTTCATTTGAGGATAAAGTGGTGCGGTTTGCGCACAAGTCATCCCATCAGCTGTTTATTGAGCCGGAGGGAAGAGATACTGATGAAATGTATATACAAGGACTAAACACCAGTCTTCCGGAAGATGTGCAGGTGCAGGTTCTACACAGTATTCCCGGAATGGAAGAAGTGCGCATGATAAGAACGGGTTACGCCATAGAATATGATTACGTTATTCCTTCCCAGGCCAAGCTTAGCTTGGAAAGCAAGATGGTGGAAGGACTTTTCACTGCCGGACAGATAAACGGAACCTCGGGATATGAAGAGGCGGCTGCACAGGGACTGATTGCCGGTATTAATGCGGCATTAAAAGTCCAAGCCAGAGAACCATTTATATTGAAACGTAGTGAGGCTTATATAGGAGTTATGATTGATGACCTTATAACCAAGGAAAGCGATGAGCCTTATCGGCTGTTGACCTCCCGGGCTGAATACCGCCTTTTGCTGCGGCAGGATAATGCTGATCTGCGCCTGACCGAGAAAGGCAGGCAGATTGGGCTGGTTGATGATTTTAGGTGGGCGATATTTACGGAAAAAAAGAAAAGCCTGGCCGAAGGTACCCATTTACTACACAAGACTACCTTTACCCCTGCAGATAAGGACGTTGATAAATATCTGACCAGCAAAGAAGGCGCTCCCCTGCGTGACAAAACATCGCTCTGGGAGATGCTGCGCCGTACGGAGGTAAAAATTGAGGATTATTTAAATCAAGGATGGCTTCCGCCTTTCCAACCGGAGATACTTGAGCAGATGGAGATACAGGCTAAATATGAAGGCTATATAAATAAACAGCAAGAACAGGTGCAGCGATTTGAACGCATGGAGAGTAAGAGGATACCGGAAGATATCGATTATAATCAGGTTTATAGTTTATCGAATGAAAGTGTACAGAGACTAAATGAGATTCGTCCGCAGTCATTGGGGCATGCTTCCAGGATAGCTGGGGTATCACCGGCGGATATAAATATTTTATTAATTTATTTAGCAAAAAGAAGGAATTAAGCAAAACGTATGGAAATATATGTAAAAGAGTACATTGATTTGCTTCTCAGAGAAAATCAAAAGCAAAACTTGATAAGCCGTAAAGCAAGCCGAGAGGATATTGAGCAACACGTTATGGATAGCTTGCAGCTATTGGAATGGGAGACTCTGGATGGCCGGAATGTTATAGATATTGGCAGTGGAGCCGGATTCCCCGGCTTAATATTGGCTATAGCATGTCCCCGGAGCCGGGTTACCTTGCTAGAATCTGATCTGAAAAAAAGCGCATTCTTACAGATGGTAATTAAGGATATGGGGATTATGAATGTAAGGGTTATTCGGGAGAGAGCAGAGATACTGGGCCAGGATAGTCAATACCGGGAAGGATTTGATGTCTGTACAAATCGAGCGGTAGCCGCTATGAATGTAGTTTTGGAATATGGGATTCCTTTGCTGAAACTGGGGGGGGAGGTATTTTTATGGAAAGGGCGCATTGTACAGGAGGAAATAGCGGCTGCACAAAATGCCTTAAGATTACTGGGCGGAAAGGTCAAGGCTGTCTATCAATATAATTTAAGGCAAGACAAAGATCGCTTTATTGTGGCGGTGGAAAAGATGAGTAATACTACCCGGGCATACCCCCGCAGGGTAGGAGTGCCGGCTAAAAATCCGCTGTAAAAGAGAGGAGTTGGGTGGCGTGAAGCAATTGGAAAGATTTTTTGCCAAGGGAAATAAAGAAAAGCTAATAGAATTGCCTTTGGAGGAGATACTTCGCAACCCTTTTCAACCTCGACAGGAATTTAATCATATGGAGTTGAAAGAACTGGCCAAATCTATTCAGATGTACGGTATTATCCAACCGGTTATAGTTCGTAAAATCAGAAATGGCTATCAGTTGATTGCAGGAGAAAGAAGATACCGTGCCTGTAGAATGATTGGAAAGACAACTATTTCGGCGGTTGTTCGAGAAATGAGTGATGAGAAAGCGGCGGCCGTATCCCTTATTGAAAACCTGCAGCGCAAGGAACTAAACTATTTTGAAGAAGCAGATGCGTATGCCAGACTACTCAGTGAGTTTGGAATGACTCAGGATGAATTAGCGCAGAGGATAGGCAAGAGTCAATCTGCCATAGCCAACAAGATTAGACTACTAAGGTTAGACGATGAAGTCCGTTTAATGATAGAACCGGATTCCTTATCTGAAAGGCATGCGCGAGCTTTGCTGAAGCTGAATTCGGTGGAGACGCAAAAAGAAGTACTGCGAGCAGTTTATGAGAGAGAGTTAAGCGTTAAAGAGACGGAAGATATGGTAGAAAATCTTCGCCATAATAATATTCCTAAAGAGACCAAGGATGAAGACAATGGACAAAGTGTTTCCTTGATAATTAGAGACGCCCGTATTTTTTTAAATACTATCAAAGAAACCGTGAACCGGGCCAGGAAGTCAGGCATTAATATGTTTATAACGGAAAACGATGGCGAAGATGAATATGAAATCTTAATCAGAGTACCCAAAGTAAGAAATCGGTTATTTGCCAAGGGTTAAACTAGGATTTAATATATAATGATATAACTAACTAATGAAGCAGGAGGCCAACCTCTTGCTTTTAATTATTATTACACCCTACTTCATAAAAAACGGATAGAATGTCAACCCCTTTTGTGCTAGATTAAAAATACAGGCAGGAAACCAGGTTAAAGAAATAGAAATAGACACAAATGAAATATCAAAGGTCTTATTGCAAAGAAAGGGTGGACAAAGGATGGCAAAGACAATTGCGGTTACCAACCAGAAGGGAGGAGTGGGTAAAACCACTACGGCAATTAATTTGGCTGCCTTTATAGCCTTGGAAGGCTATAAAGTGCTCCTGGTGGATTGTGATCCACAGGGGAATGCTACCAGTGGACTTGGGGTTAACCGCAAACGCCTCAAATACTGTATGTATGACTTTTTAATTGAAAACCTTCCGTTTAGTCATGTGATGACCCACACCCGCATAGATCGATTAGATTTAATTCCTGCCACAATCCAGCTGGCTGGGGCCGAGGTGGAACTGGCTGCTCGATCTGAACGGGAGCAGATGTTGGCCCAAAGATTGGAGAAGATAAAGGGTCATTATGACTATATTTTTTTAGATTGTCCTCCCTCTTTAGGACTGCTGACGGTTAATGCCCTAACGGCTGGAGATTCGGTCTTAATTCCGCTTCAGTGTGAGTATTATGCCTTAGAGGGACTAAGCCAGTTAAGAGATACAGTTCAGCTAGTAAGAAAACGACTGAATCCGAGATTAATGATAGAGGGTATTGTTTTCACCATGTTTGATGGAAGAACTAATCTTTCCATTCAGGTTGTTGACGAGGTTAAAAAGCATTTTCGCAGGGAGATTTATCAGACGATTATTCCCCGTAATGTAAGATTAAGTGAAGCGCCCAGTCATGGCAAACCGATTGCATTATATGACCCACGCTCCAAGGGAGCAGAAGTATATAAAGATTTAGCCAAGGAGGTATTGAAACGTGGCGAGGAAAGAGCGCGGACTTGGTAGAGGCCTGGAATCATTGCTTTCGACCACGGAATATGATTCGGCACAAGTTGTAGATTTGGAACTTGACAAAATTATTCCTCAGAAGGATCAGCCGCGTAAGAGTTTTGACGAGGAATCTTTACAGGAGTTAGCCCAATCTATCAGAGAGCATGGCATACTGCAGCCGGTCCTGGTAAGACTAAGGGGCAATAAATACGAGATTATTGCGGGTGAACGGCGCTGGCGAGCGGCCGCCCTGGTGGGCCTTAAGTTTATACCCGCCCTGGTTAAAGAAATTAATGACATTGAGGCGGCTGAGATATCCTTGGTAGAGAACATTCAGCGCGATGATCTGTCAGCCATTGAAGAAGCCAAAGCCTATAAAAATATGGTAGATAGATATAACTATACCCAGGAAGCAATTGCAGACAAAATAGGGAAAAGCCGTACTTATGTTACTAATACGATGCGTTTGTTAGGGTTAGCGCCCGGAATTATTGAAATGATAGATCGCAAGCAGATAACCCCCGGACATGCCCGAGCATTATTGACATTGACCAGCCCTCAGGAACAACTTTTAGCCGCCAATGAAATTATAAAAAGCAAGCTGACTGTTAGGCAAATTGAACAAAAAGTCAAGACTGACAAATCAAAACAAAAAATGCACAAAAACAAAAGCGCGGACCTGTTGGAATTGGAAGAACGATTGCAGAACTATTTTGGAACTCGAGCAGAAATTAATGGTCAGCGACGAGGCGGGAAAATTGAAATAATATATTATAACGAAGAGGACTTAGAAAGAATCTTGGAATTATTCGGCTTATAGAAAATGTTTCACGTGAAACATTTTGAGACGGGACAAGGGGACAGGTTAGTTGTCCCCCTTGTCAAGAAGTCAAGTGGTAAGTAGGAGGTGAGCAATCCTGCCGAGAATTGCGCGGAAAATAAGCAGTAGCAGAATATATCATATAATGCTCCGTGGAATTAACAGACAAAATATCTTCGAAGATGGTGAAGATTGCGAGAGATTCCTTAACATACTTAAGCATTATAAATTTATTAGTAATTATTTGGTATATGCATACTGCTTAATGAATAATCACATTCACTTACTACTTAAAGAAAACCATGAATCAATAGGTAAAGCAATAAAGAGAATAAGCAGCGGTTATGTATACTGGTATAATAATAAGTACAAACGTTGTGGGCATTTATTTCAGGAAAGATTTAAAAGTGAGGTTGTTGAAACCGATGAATATTTCCTAACTGTTATAAGATATATTCATCTAAACCCAGTAAAAGCTGGAATTATAAATGATGCCGAGCAGTATAAATGGAGTAGTTATCGGGAGTATACAGGAACACCAATCGTCACAGATATAACTTATGCACTGGATTTACTATCCCCTAATCGCGAACATGCGAAAAAAATGTTTCAAGATTTCAATAACCAGAATAATCACGATAAGTGCCTGGAGCATATTAATAAAGTGACGGTCTCTGATGAAGTAATAAGGGAATTGATGAATAGTATTGGCATTATTTCACCGCAACAATTACAGCAGTTAGAAAAACCACTAAGGAACGCCATAATCAGGCAGATAAAGAATATCCCTGGTGTTACGACAAGGCAATTAGCAAACCTAACTGGGATATCAAAAAGCGTAATTGACAGAGTGTAGTGGGACAAACAACCTGTCCCCTTGTCCCGTAATGTTTCACGTGAAACATTACGGGACTTATTTTAATAATGAAGAGGCAATATTATTGATGACTGAGTATACTTCTATTAGAGAAAGGTTATTCCGTGAGGCTATGGTGTGACAATCTTCATATTCAGGTTTTATCTTCGCGCCGCCCAGAGGAAGTGGGGCGATTTTTACCCGCACTGGTCCCCATGGGGTTTCAACAAGATGTTCGCAACGAGGAGCAATAATGCGTGATTGCTGCCGAATACGAACTCCCAGCGAACCAGATTCCTGTATTAACAGATTGGCTAAAGTATTAGCTTTATCGGGATAGGTTATTAAGGTTATAAGAGTACCGGGCCGGTTCTTTTTCATGTATATTGCCGTTGTAAAAAAATCCAGAACATCTGGATGAGTTCCGAATAAGTCGTACAGGTGGGAAAATATTTCTGGACTTAGATCATCAACCTCGGTTTCCAACACAGCTACAACCTCTTCTGATTCAGGAGAAGAAGCAAAGTCCCCTTTGATCACGCGTAATAAGTTGGGGACATTATCGTTTCTCACATAATCTCCAGCACCATAAGCAATTCGGTTTGGGATAAAAGGGGATGGGGCAGCCAGGGGAGAAGCAATCGAAGTAATCAGGGCGGCTCCGGTTGGAGTAACTAATTCCATAGCAACATTAGTAAAAATACAGGGAAAACCGGATAACAGCAAAGCGGTAGCTGGAGCCGGCAAGGGATAGCGACCATGGCTTATATCAACAAATCCATTGGTCCAGGGAAGAGGGGAAGTATAAACTTGCTTAATTCCCAAAGAATCCAAGCACAAAAAAGATCCCACTATATCTACAAGAGTATCAACCGCCCCAATTTCATGAAAATGGATATGTGAGGGACTAACATCATGAACAGTCCCTTCTGCCGCGGCTAATTTATTGAAAACATTTATAGAACGGGTCTTGATTGAGGGCGCAAGCTGGCTGGATTCAATAATATCAACAATATCATTCAGATGGCGGCAAGGGGCGGCCGATGAAACATCCACATGGAAAGATGTACAGCTGATTCCTTTTATTACCAGGCGGGTTTGCGAAATGTTTGCTGCAATTGGCAGACTAGAAAGTGCGGACTGTAATGATTCAAACGAAGCTCCGCAATCAAGCAGGGCACCTATTATCATATCGCCGGAAACACCGGAAAAACAGTCAAAGTATAGGAAACTCATAATACCTCCTGAATAATAGAAAATTGCAAAAAAGTAATAAATTTTACAACTCGACTAAATATTGTTATTATTACACATAAGCGAAAAAACTAATAAGGTGTAATAAATTATATTAATTATACTACAAGCAATAAGGATGAGGCGGAAAATGAATCCATTTAAGAAGAAAAAGAAAGCCGGCCTGCCGGTTACGCTTTTAATTATTCCGGACATTAACAATAAGCCCCGTAATTATGACTTGAGCAGTAAAATAATTAAAGTATTGCTGGGGACAGCCGGCAGTTTTGTATTAACATTCATAATATTGGTTTATTCCCATTTTACTGGCCTAAATGATTTAAGGAATGTACATAACATTAAGATGGAAAGCCAGGCAAAAACCGCAACTATACAGCAAATGGAACAAGAAATAAATGATATGAAAACACAGCAGGAAGAGATTGAGCGGAAACAACAAGAAATAAAAAAGCTTATGGGTGTTCAGACCGATGATGCAGATAAGAACAGCCCTTCCCGGGGGGGACAGGGTGGAGAAGATCGTCACATAGGGAAAGATGAAGAAGCCGCCAACTTTATTCTGGTTAAGGAGATAAAAAACAGCTTGGCCCGGCAAGATAAAGAGTTAGGTGATATGTTAGCCCAGGTAAGTAATGACCAGGAATATTTTCGGGCTCTGCCGAATCAATGGCCGGTAAATGGCGAAATAAGCTCTGAATATGGGTTGCGCGAATCACCATGGAACGGAAAAGAAACCTTTCACGAAGGGATTGATATTAAAGAGTCAGTTGGTGCCGATATAGTTGCAGCTGCAGACGGTGAGGTTATATATGCGGATTGGATGGCGGTATACGGCAAGACAGTGGTTATAGAACATGGTAACGGATTACAAAGCAAATATGCACATGCCTCGGCTTTATTGGTGAAAAAGGGAGAAAAAGTTGAAAAAGGCGATATTATTGCCAGGGTGGGGAATACCGGACTGAGCACCGGACCGCACCTGCATTTTTCTATCATGAAACAAGACCAACTCGTAGATCCTTTAATATATTTGCCATAAATACTTTACCTATACAGGTAGAATATGACTGGAGGACTAATTGTGTGGAAGAAAGAGCAGCGCAACGACAATATTATTAGTTTTATTGCCGAAGGAATGGAGATTAAGGGCAATATTCAGTGCCAAGGTTCGCTGCGACTGGACGGAATTATTGATGGGGGCGTCGATCTACAGGGTGATCTGACAATTGGTACAACTGGCATGATAAAAGGCGAAGTAAAAGCAGTAAATGTTATTCTGGCTGGGAAACTGGAGGGCAATTTAGTAGTGGGCAAAAAACTGGAGATTACCAGCACAGGGAAAATAAAAGGCGACATACAATGCAGTATTTTTACGATAGAAGAAGGAGGCACTCTGGACGGAAACAGCAGAATGTCCGGCAAGAAAGCCGATATTGATACATTATCCGCCATTAAAGGCGGCGACAAAAAGAAGAACTAGAAATCTAAATATTTAAACGAAGGGGATTGTTTTGATATTATCAAAACAATCCCCTTTTTATCTTTTAAGAAACGAAATCATAGATAATTTGAAGAATGAGCTGAATGCCAATCATTTACGGGGGCTAAATAGTGCTTCTTATCGCTATCATAATGCAGATACGCCAGATATAGGCCACGGGCCACTAAATCAGCCATTTTATAGACTACATATAAACGGGTATTTTGCAAAACCATTTGTTCAAGAAACCCGCCCACATTTACAATAGCCGATATATGAAAATCACCTACCTCGGGCAGTATTTTTTTCAATGCCGTTCCCGGTTTTAATCCACCTGGCTTAATATTTATATATCCGATGCGTTCGCTATTTCCCAGGCTGGCATCGACTGCAATTATCATAGGATTTTTAAATTTTTGGCTGATATCGGTTAAAACGCTCTCCAGGTTTGCTGCATGAGAAGGATTCTCCAGGGTACCAAAAATATTTATGGCAGGGGTCATGCATTGCAATTGGGTTCCTACCAAGGGACCCAGGCAATCCCCTGTAGCCCGGTCAGTGCCTATACACAGATAGACCATTTCTCTTTTAAAGCCAGGATTCAAATCTATCATTATAGTATAGATACTATTTTCCAGATGATGCAAACATCTCGGGTCTTCATAATGAAAGGAGCACTTTCTGCCCGCCTTAGTTAGTAAAGAAACATCCATGGAATATCCTCCGATTATAAATATTTACCATTATTGTTGCCACTGGGAAAAAATTTATGCGGTATTTTGGCAAGAGGTGAATATTTATTAAGAAGTACATAAATTAAGGCGGGGTGGATGAAATAAGACAACGGTTGATGTTAATTACTGGCTATTTAGGGGCAGTGATAGGAGCTGGCTTTGCTTCAGGCCAGGAAATAGTACAGTTTTTCGTAAACTATGGAAACTACGGAATGAAAGGGGTTATATTGGCAACGATCCTTTTTGCTGTGTGCGGAGGGTTGTTGTTGTATTTAGCCCATAACCATAAAATAGCCAATTATCAGGATATGTTACAGTATTTGCTGGGCTATAGATTGGGAAGGGTGGTTGACTTTCTACTGGCGCTATTTTTGTTTTTAGGTATCAGCACAATGTTATCAGCTAGCGGCGCGGTATTTTATGAGCACCTGTATCTTCCCAAAATGTTAGGAATCTTTCTTGCGTATGCGGTAATTGTAATTTTGCTGATAACCGGCAAGAAAGGCCTTATCCTTTCATACAACGTACTGGTTCCGGTAAAGATATTACTATTGCTAATAATCTCAGGATATGCAGCCATTTTCTTGCAGGGTAATCAATTTGAATCCATTACTTATACCCTGGGGGAAGAGTACGGGAGAAGTTGGATGATAGCCAGCATATTGTATGTGGCATATAATTTTGCGCTGGCTTTGGTGGTATTGACCGAGTATCAAACCATTACCAACCGGCACAATGGAATTGTAGGAGCAGTATTAGGGGGCCTAATCCTGGGAATGCTGGTAATTGTAAACTATATTTCGCTAAGTAAATTTCTGCCCACCATATTGCATTATGAAGTGCCCATGCTCTTTATTGCAGGAAACATAAGCCTGACTGCCAAACATATATACACCTTGGTCCTGTGGCTGGGGATACTTACAACCGCTATTGCCAATACCTACGGTTTTGCACAAAGGTTTTCCCGTTTTACGGGACTAAACTATGGCCTTTGCTTAATTGTTTGCATGACTATGGCCTTGCCGCTATCTATGCAGAGCTTTTCCAGCTTGGTTAGCATAATATATCCAATTTTCGGATTGTTAGGGATATCAATCATAGCATCATTAATATATTGGACTGTAAAAGAAATTGCCGGAGAGTTATACTATAGAATAACTGCATTTCTTAACCGGCACAAGGAGGGTTAAAGTGATTAATCTGAGAAATATTCCGGCTATCGATGAAGTATTAGCCTTACCGATGATGAGAGATATACTGAAACAATATAATCGAGATTTCATAATCAGCAACTTAAGGCAGGCGGTGGAGGATTGCCGTCACGAAATTCGCCTGACCGGCGGAGAATTCAAGAAAGAAGAACTAACCTTAAAAATTATTGATCGCTTGGAGATATTGATTAAAACGTCATGCAGGGGAACCTTGCAAAAGGTTATCAATGGAACCGGAGTAGTCCTGCATACCAACCTGGGACGAGCTCCGCTGGGCGATAGAGCATTAGAATACGTTAATGATATAGGCAAAAATTATAACAACCTTGAATTTGACCTAGAGAACGGGGAAAGAGGATCGAGATACCAGCATGTTGAAGAACTTCTGATTACTCTTACAGGTGCAGAAGCAGGTTTGGTGGTTAATAATAACGCTGCGGCAGTATTGCTGGGGCTTACTAGTATAGCCCAAGCTAAAGAGGTAATTGTATCAAGAGGACAGCTTGTCGAAATCGGGGGTGCCTTTAGGATCCCTGAGGTTATGAAACAAAGCGGGGCGCGCCTGGTAGAAGTAGGAACTACCAACAAAACCTATATATCAGATTATGCGCAGGCTATAACAGAAAATACCGCACTGCTGTTTTATGCCCATACCTCCAATTATAAAATAGTTGGATTTACCGAAGAGGTCATGCTTGCGGAACTGGTTAAACTGGGGCAGGACATGAAGATCCCGGTTATGCATGATTTGGGCAGCGGAATACTGGCCAACATGGGAGAATGGGGGCTGAAAGACGAGCCCACCGTTCGTGAGAGCGTGAAAAGCGGCGCAGATATTATTACTTTTAGTGGAGACAAGCTCCTGGGCGGCCCTCAAGCCGGGATAATAGTGGGACAGGAAAGATATATATCGTTGATGAAGAAAAATCAGTTAACCCGGGCATTAAGGGTAGACAAACTGATTATAGCGGCTCTGGAAGGCACTCTCTTGGAATACCTAAGCGGTGATTATCTGCATGATATACCCGTGCTAAAAATGCTTACCAGTTCACTGGAACATTTGCATGAACAGGCAGAGAGGTTGAAAAATGATCTGGATGCGAGGCTGGGAGATATTAGCGCAGTGGAAGAGATAAGAGTGATTAAGACCGAGGACATGATAGGAGGAGGAGCTTACCCAACCTACAAGCTTCCTGGCTATGGGGTGCAAATTGCCTTGGCAGGCAAACAACTGGAAACCCTGTCAAAACAGTTACGAGGGATGAACCCGGCTCTGCTTACCCGCAAACAAGAAAATAAAATGCTTATCAGTGTGCGGACATTACTGGCAGGAGATGATGCATTATTAGTAGAAATGGTTTATAAAGCCCTACAGAATATGGAGCCGGAAGGAAACCAACCGGGAGGTAAGAAATGAAGAGGCTTATCATTGGAACGGCTGGACATATAGATCACGGCAAGACCACGCTGGTAAAGAAACTGACCGGAGTAGAAACAGACCGGCTTAAAGAGGAAAGAAAAAGGGGAATTTCCATAGAATTGGGGTTTGCGCCTTTTAATCTGCCTGGCGGACAAAAAGCAGCCATAGTTGATGTTCCGGGGCATGAACGTTTTATACGGCATATGCTGGCCGGAGCCTTTGGAATAGATATGGTCTTGTTTACCATTGCGGCAGATGAAGGGGTAATGCCACAGACGCGTGAACATGCAGATATTATTGAAATGCTGGGAATAGATAAGGGAATAGTAGTAATTACGAAAAAAGATATGGTCGATGAAGAGTGGCTGATGTTGGTTGAAGATGATATAAGACAATTTATCGACAAGACGATATTAAAAGGCTGCCCAATAGTGGCAGTATCTGCGGTCACCGGCGAAAACATTCCCGAGCTCCTGCAAACCATTGAACAGGTAGCCGCAGACGTAGATGAAAAGCCGATTATTGGACAGGCTCGATTACCTATTGACCGGGTATTTACTATAGCCGGCTTTGGGACAGTTGTAACCGGAACCCTATGGTCAGGTCAAATTCAGGTTGGTGATACCCTTGAATTGATGCCGGTTCAGAAGATGGTTAAGGTGAGAACCCTGCATGTACATAACGAAAAGGTCGTGACCGCCTATGCCGGTCAAAGGGTAGCAGTAAACCTGCAGGGCATAGAGGTTAATGAGATCAAAAGAGGGTATCTGGTAGCCAGCAAAGGTTATCTAAAACCCAGCTATAGGGTAGATACCAAACTCAGACTTCTGGACAATAGTACCCGTGTGCTTAAAAATTGGAATCGGATCCGATTCCATCTGGGAACCGATGAGACGTTAGGCCGGGTAGTTTTGCTGGATCGTGATGAACTGGCTCCGGGAGAGGAAGCCTATGTGCAAATAGTAATGGAGAGACCAGTAGTAGCCTTTAAAGGAGATCCATTTGTAATACGCTATTACTCGCCGGTGGATACCATTGGCGGCGGAAGTATTATAGATCCTCAGGCACCCCGCCAGAAGCGATTTAAGGAAGAGGTTTTAAATGACCTGGCAGTAAAAGAAGAAGGCAGTCTTTATGATATTGTTTTACATGAATTGGAGAATGCAAATCAGGAACCGCTTAGTATAGCTGATCTGGCTAAGAGAACGGGCAGCCCGGAGCAAGCGATAAGCGAAGAAATAGAACAATTACTGGACGATGAAAGAATTGTAGATATAAGTTCTAAACCAAGCTTTTATCTAAGCAGCCAGGGATTGGAATTGATTTTTACACAGATTATTAATATTATTATTCAATATCAGGAGAAATTTCCGCTGCGTTTGGGCTACCCCAAAGAGGAACTGAGAAGCCGCTTGTTTGGTAGTATAAATCCCAAGCTTTTCAACTTCATCATAAAATACCTGGAAGATGAGGGCAGGCTAATAACCAAGAGCAATCTGGTGGGAATACCGGGAGTAATTCCGCAGCCGGGAGAAAAAGAAAAAGAGATTATTGCTGCCATAAAGACTATAATGAAGGATAGATTATTTTCACCTCCTGGTGGGGATGAAATAAGCGCGGATGCAAATTTGCCTGCAGATGAGCTGGCGGAAATCATTGCTTATTTGACCGATCAAGGAGAATTAGTGAAAATAAATGAAAACATGTATTTTTCCAGCGCCGCAATTGAGAGCGGCAAAGAACGGCTGGATGAGTATTTTGCCCGGGAGAAAGAACTTACTCTGGCGATGGCGCGAGATATATTCAATACTTCTCGCAAATATGCGCTACCATTGATAGAATACTATGATAGAACGCATTTTACCCGTCGGATCGGAGATGTAAGGGTAAAATTTCAAACCAGTCGTAAAAAAAATGCAGGGGAGGTGCAGCAGTAACCAGAAGTTACATAGTTTCGCCGAGATTATTTAAGGAGGTTTATGATGAAAAGAAAGATTAGCAAGAAACTGGCAATTATAATGGCAATGGTGTTTATGTTCAGTATAATCGCTGGCTGCGGAGGCGATACCAAAACCCCGGAAAAAACTGACCCTAAAGCCGCAACCGACAAGATTAAAGTTGGTCTTAACGTAGAATTATCCGGTGGAGCAGCCACATATGGAACCGATGCCAGAGATGGCGCATTATTGGCAATCGAGCAGATTAATGCCGCTGGAGGCATTCTTGGGAAACAATTGGAACCAGTGGTAAGAGATAATAAATCAGCCGCCGATGAGGCGATGACTATCAGTTCAGCCCTGGTGGGCGAAAAAATAGTAGCTCAAATTGGTCCCCTGACCAGCGGTGATGTGGCAGGCAGCACCCCCATAATGATGGAAAAAAAGATTCCCCTTATTGCACCGGCAGCAACTGCGGTTAATGTAACCGTTGATGAAAAGACACAAAAAGTCAGAGATTATATTTTCCGGGTATGTTTTATTGATCCCTTCCAGGGAACATTGATGGCACAGTTTGCAGCTAATGACATGCAAGCTAAAACAGCCGTAATTTACAAGGATACCTCCACTGACTATGCCAAAGGGTTGGCGGAATACTTTAAAAAGACTTTTGAAGAAAAAGGCGGGAAAATCGTAGCCGAAGAAGGGTTTGTCAAAGATGACCGCGATTTTAAAGCCGTTCTTACCAAGATAAAAAACCTTAAACCTGATTTTATTTATGTCCCCGGCTATTATCAGGAAGTAGCTCCCTTGATTAAACAAGCACGTGATCTGGGGATTACTGCTACCATTGGCGGATGTGACGGATGGGTTTCCGATGACTTAGTAAAAGTCGCCGGTGCTGCCAATCTAAACAATACCTTCTTTACCACTGATTTTTCAGCCGAGGATAAAGACGAAAAGGTAGTTAAATTTGTAAACGATTTCAAAGCCAAGTATAACAAGTCCCCGAATTCCTTTAACGCGCTGGGATTTGATGCGGCTCAGATGCTGGCCCAGGCCATTAAAGATGCTGGCGAAGCGCAACCTGAAAAGATTAAAGACGCTCTGGCTAAAATTAAAGATTTCGTAGGTGTAACTGGAAAAATGAGTATTGATGCCAGCCATAACCCGATTAAAGCTGGCGTTATAGTTGAGTATAAAGACGGCAAACATGTTATGAAGACCAGAATCCAGCCCTAAACGCATATTTAGGTAAAGAGAGGGTAATCCCTCTCTTTACCATATAAAGCATCAAAGGACGTGTCTACCTTGCAGGAATTCATACAACAATTGATAAATGGTTTATCGCTGGGCGCGATCTATGCCTTGATTGCATTGGGATATACCATGGTTTACGGAATAATAAAATTAATAAACTTTGCCCACGGCGACATTATGATGGTAGGAGCTTATGTAGGATTCTTCTCGCTTTCCGTATTGGATAGCAATATTTTGGTGGCTATGATATATGCCATGTTGGCCTGTTCTATTTTAGGGGTACTTATAGAGAAAATCGCGTATAAACCTTTGCGCTACTCCACCCGAATAGCAGCCTTGATAACCGCTATCGGGGTATCGTTGTTTTTGGAATATTTTACGTTGTTTCTTCTGGGACCGGCACAAAGAGTATTCCCTGACACTGCTTTTCCGGTAAACAACTATAATATTATTGGAGTCTCAGTTTCTAATAAAGACATTTTTGTAATTGTTTCTGCAGTGATCCTTATGCTAATCCTGCAGTATATAATAAGGATGACAAAAACCGGTAAGGCAATGCGAGCTGTATCTGAAGATAAGGATGCAGCCGTACTCATGGGTATTAGTGTGGACAAGACCGTCTCCATTACCTTTGCGATTGGATCCTCATTAGCCGCCGCTGCCGGGGTAATGATAGGCGTTTACTATAATACAGTTAATCCTCTAATGGGAATAGTACCAGGAATAAAAGCATTCGTAGCCGCAGTTTTGGGAGGAATAGGGCTTGTACCCGGTGCGATGGTAGGAGGATTTTTAATGGGAATCCTGGAAACCATGGTAAGCGGTTACGGCAATAGTCTTTACCGCGATGCGGTAGCTTATGGAGTACTGATTTTAATACTGATTATTAAGCCCACCGGTTTATTTGGTAAAAATACCGGGGATAAAGTGTAGGTGAATGACAATGCAAGGAAGTGGGAAAATAGGGGGCAGGCTTATAGCCGAAGTGGCAGCTGTGGCGGCTTTATTTATGCTCGGGCAGTTTCTTATAAGCACCGGGATGCTGGAACAGTATTACCAGATAATTCTGACCTCTATGTGTATAAATATAATTCTGGCGGTGAGCTTAAGCCTAATCAATGGTTTTACCGGACAGCTTTCTCTGGGACATGCCGGGTTCATGGCGGTAGGGGCATATGCTTCGGTAGTAATGACTAATAGGCTGGATCTGCCTTTTATAATTGGTATTCTGGCAGCTTGTCTGGGTGCCGCCTTGGCCGGCTTCATTATTGGGGTGCCAACTTTGCGCCTGAAAGGGGATTATCTGGCTATCGCAACCCTGGGATTTGGGGAAATAATAAGAGTTGTTCTGCAGAATATTGATTACGTAGGTGGTCCATCGGGTATCATGGGTATAGAGAAATACACTACCTGGGCATGGCTTTTTGCTTCAACCATTTTGACCCTGGTAGTTATAGTTAATTTAATTAATTCAAGCTATGGGAGAGCAATTATATCCGTACGGGAAGATGAAGTAGCGGCAGAATTAATGGGGATAAATACCACTCGCTATAAAGTCATTGCATTTGTTGTCGGAGCCATGTTTGCAGGACTGGCGGGAGCCCTCTATGCGCATTATTTTTATATTATAAAACCGGAATCTTTCACTTTTATGAAATCCTTTGATATACTTGTAATGGTAGTTTTAGGAGGACTGGGGAGTACCACCGGCGCAGTAATAGCGGCCATCTTTGTAACCGCCTTAACTGCATTTTTGCAGTCCTTTCCGGCCATTAGAATGATTCTATACGCATTGATACTGATCATAGTTATGATATATCGTCCCCAAGGATTAATGGGTAATAAAGAAATAGGCAGAAAAACTCTGGCCCGATTGTGGGGTGGAAAAAGATGAGCCTGATGGAGATAAAAAACTTGCATAAATCCTTTGGGGGTTTGAGTGCAGTACTTAATTTTAACTTTAATCTGCAAAGCAATGAATTGGTAGGATTAATAGGTCCTAATGGAGCCGGAAAAACTACGGTATTTAATTTAATAACCGGAGTTTATAAGCCGGATGAAGGGAAAATCCTTTTCGCGGACAAAGACCTGGCCGGACTGCCTCCTTACGTAATATGCAAACATGGTATTGCCCGTACATTCCAGAATATTCGCCTATTCCGTGATTTATCGGTATTAGATAATGTCAAGATTGCTTTTCACAAAAATGTGCCCTATGGGTTTTTGAATGCTATTATTAGAACCCCGAACTTTTTTCGCGGGGAACGAGAAATAGAAGAGCAGGCCATGGAATACCTAAAGATATTTAACCTGGATAGCAAAAAAGATGAGATTGCATCCAGTCTCCCCTATGGAGAACAGCGACGGTTAGAGATTGCCCGGGCATTGGCCACTAACCCTACCATGCTGATTCTGGATGAACCAGCCGCGGGTATGAATCCCCAGGAAACCCAGGATCTGATGCAATTGATCCAATGGATACGCAAAGATTTTAACCTATCCATATTATTGATTGAACACGATATGTCTTTAGTAATGGGTGTATGTGAAAGGATTTACGTGCTTGATTATGGACAGGTGATAGCGGAGGGCAAGCCGGAGGAAATACGCAACAATAAGAGAGTTATCGAAGCATATCTAGGAGAGGAGGTAACTTAGTGCTGCAAGTAAAAGAAATCGATGTTTACTACGGCGCAATTCATGCTCTCAAGAAAATGTCAATCCATGTTGAACAGGGAACGATTGTAACCCTTATAGGTGCCAATGGCGCAGGGAAGACCACTACTCTGAAAACAATATCCGGGTTACTTAGACCTCGCAATGGGTCAGTGCTTTTTAAAGACGCTGATATCAGCAAAGTTGCCCCGGAGAAGATTGTGTCCCTGGGAATCTCCCAGGTGCCCGAAGGCCGCAGAGTATTTCAGTCTATGTCGGTATTTGAAAACCTTGAAATGGGAGCTTATTTACGTAAAGATAAAAAAGGCATCAGCCAGGATATGGAAAACGTATTTGTCAGATTTCCCCGGCTGAAAGAACGCTATAAACAAATGGCCGGGACCCTTAGCGGAGGAGAACAACAAATGCTGGCTATCGGGAGAGCATTGATGGCAAGACCCGAATTGCTCCTTATGGATGAACCCTCCATGGGACTGGCACCCCTGCTGGTAAAAGAGATATTTGCCATAATAAAGGATATTAATGACCGCGGGACGACTATTCTTTTAGTAGAACAAAACGCTAATATGGCTCTATCCATAGCTGATAAGGCATATGTGATAGAAACGGGAGAAATTGTATTACAGGGTTCGGCGCAACAGCTGCTAACCAGCGAAGAAGTCAAAAAAGCCTATTTAGGCGGATAAAGAACGATGGAGGAATGAGCGATGAAGGTAAGAGATAGAATGTCTGAAAATGTAAAGACAGTGGGGATGGATACCAACATCAATGAGGCATTCCTATTGATGAAGGAAAGCAATATCCGCAGGCTGCCAATAGTTGAGAAGGGC
Source organism: Syntrophomonas sp. (assembly GCA_028709585.1). Classification (GTDB taxonomy): domain Bacteria; phylum Bacillota; class Syntrophomonadia; order Syntrophomonadales; family Syntrophomonadaceae; genus PHAA01. The sequence continues at coordinate 20,900 of JAQVWS010000016.1, forward strand.
AAGGTTGTTGGTATCGTTACCCTGAGCGATTTAAATCAGGCTGCGCCATCTTCGGCCACCACGCTAAGTATCCACGAGTTAAACTACCTGCTGGCCAAGACTAGAATAAAGGATATCGTATCCAAGAAACAAAAAGTGATTACCATTAAGCCGGATGACTATATTGAAAATGCAGCTAAAATAATGCGTAAGTATCGGGTCAGCGGCTTGCCGGTGGTAGAAAATGATCAGTTGATAGGAATTGTGACCGAGACAGATATTTTTGACGCTTTTATTGATATTTTAGGGGTTAAAAAAACCCATACCCGCATTGACTTCTATACGGAAGACCGACCGGGCACGATAGCCACAATAACCGGAATTGTCTCCGCCAAGGGCATAAACATCCTGAATACCGTAGTTTACTATGATGAAAGTAAAAACAAGTATAAGATGATATTGCGCCTGGAAGATCTGGAATGTGCCGGGGTTGCCGATGAGTTAAAAAAGGCCGGGTATGAAGTAGAGTCCGTTATTGTATCCCCGGAGGAAATTTAAACATAATGGTACGTTATTAATAATCGAACGCCTCGTTGCAGGCGTTATTTTTTCGCTTGCTTGCGAGGATGTGATTGGCTAAGCTATTTTGTGGAGTGTGGGTAGGGTCATTTGCGAATATGGTGACAGTAAGCAACATTGATTTTCGTTACTAATAAGTATAAAATAAGACTGGCTCTGGTAAGGGAAAGTATAGTCTACTAATCAAAACCAGACGTTTTTATAGTTACTGTTATGGAGGCGGATCGGTCCTGGTGGGCCGCCTGGACTTCAAATCCAGTCTGCGCCGTGGCGATCCCACGGTGGGTGTGTTCGATTCGCACACGCCTCCGCCAAATAAACCGTCGAAATACCGGCACTTTAGAGGTGGCCGGTTATTTTTATGTAATTTTATTAAAACGATTTACTGCCAAAATACTGCCGTTTTATAAAACGCACCCTCTTCGATATCAGAATCCGAGAGGGCTGCTTCGGTCATATAAATAGCAATATCCCAGTCAGGCAAATTACGTCAGCTTTTGACCAGCCGAAACAATATAGGCTTATGTTTTGTTGTTTTTCTATGGAACATCTGAAGGATTATAGGTAAATTAATTTTTAGGAATCAATGACAGCTTATTGTCAAGTAACAAGTGTAAAATCTAAAATAATAATAGAATATGGCCTAATATTGGGTAAATACGGAAGATTGCAGGAATATAAAAAATAATGCGGAAATGTTTATGATTAACAAATAATAATATGTACGCAGGGGGCGCAAAATGGGAGATCAGGAAAAAGAAACTGACTATGACTATATGCGGTATAAATATATTATTGAGAATATAAAAGATGTTATTTGGGAAATTGATCATAACTATGTGTTTACTTTTGTTAGCCCCAACGTTAAAGAAATGACGGGTTATTCGGCTGAAGAAATGGTAGGACATAAATTTACGGAATTCATTGATGAACAGGCAAAAAATTATATTTATGAGAAAGCCAAACAGCGTTTGAGTAATTTTAATAACGCTGATTCATTGGAAACTTTACATGAGGTACAATTTGTTTGTAAGAACAGGTTGCAAAAATGGATTCAAGTGGCGCCCCGGTTGATCTTTGTACAAGGAAGATTTGCTGGATATATAGGTGCTACACGAGATATTACCGACAAGAAAGTACATGAGGCCCAATTAAATAAACATATCAGCGAGCTGCAAGCAATGAATATAGCTTTAGAGACAATGGCTACCGTCGATATCTTGACCGGTGCATATAATAGACGAAAGTTTAATGATGATTTAAATATGATAATTCAGCAGAAGAAAAGGAACGGGATGACTTTTTCCTTGATTTTCTTTGATATTGATAATTTTAAGAATATCAATGATTGTTATGGCCATGAAAAGGGCGATTCCGTTTTACACGGTATTTCAAGATTAGTGACAGATAATGTTAGATCTACCGATGGATTATTTCGTTGGGGAGGAGAAGAATTTCTAATCCTTTTACGAGAGGCAAATTTGGCCAGCGCTAAAAACGTGGCTGAAAAAATAAGAAGAATAATTCAAGCCCATGATTTCGAAATCCCGCGAAATATTACAATAAGCCTGGGTGTCGGGGAATATAATCCAGATGAAAACAATGATCAATTCATCAAAAGAATAGATAAGGCATTACTAACGGCCAAAGCAAGAGGAAAAAACCAAGTAATATGTTGTTGAGCATAGTTGCAACCGATCAGAATGCCATACCGTAATTATGAAAAAAGTTAAAGCACAGGATCGCGTATTTTAGCCTCTTCTGTTTAGAATCCCAATTTCACAGCGGTTCCGCTGGCAGCTACCATCAGCATGCCATCCCGCACTACCTCATAATCGATATCAATACCTACTATCGCATCAGCGCCCAAGCTTAATGCCTTTTGCGACATTTCATCCACAGCAATCTGACGGGCTTTATTCAGCTGACCTTCATAAGTGCCGGAGCGTCCCCCTACAATATCAGTAATACTGGCAAAGATATCTCTTACAACATTGGCCCCCATAATAGCCTCACCAGCTACCAAGCCTAAATACTCACGGATTGGCTTGCCTTCTATATTTGGCGTTGTAGTTAGAATCATTTGGTCACCCTCCTTTTTAGTATTAAAAATATAATATCACAGTACATTACTTCCATACATAGTAAAATGCAAAGAATCCGATTTCTATAAGCAGCGCTTATTTGCGGAAGATAACCGCAATGTTTCTTTGGAACTAAGCCCCAACTTAGGGAAATGAAAGTATGGCTTAATTATTTCGTAGCTATTGATAGAGTTATAATTGCCCGGAGACATCACTTATTCATTATAGGTGTTATTAACGGAAAATGGGGGAGTAGATCTATGCGAGGAAAGTTTAGGCTCATCCTGGTGGTGTTGGTGATAGGGATAATATCTTATTTAATCAGTGATTATTTATCCGGCTCAAAAGCAAAACATTCCGTCGGAATCATCGGTGGTGCTGATGGGCCAACCCAAATATTCGTAACCAACAATAACCCAAAAACGGAAGGACAGCCGGAAAGCCGTGACCTGGCTAAGTCCAGGGAGGAGTTTTTTGATTTTGCCGTTAAGTACCGGCTTGATTATATCCCTTTATTCACGGAGGGGAATGCGCCCGCAGACAGCAGAGAATATCTTTATTATGCCTTTGCCATAAACCTTGCCAATTGGGGCGATGACAAGGGCACTATGACCCGTGAATATGTAGAGGAGGTAATCAATGCCCATTTCCCGGTGGGAGAGATTAAGCATGTTTCCTGGCCGCAGAATTGGAATTACGACGGGGCCAGATATACGGCTGTCCCTGCCGGTTTAGACAATGAGCCTCTCAATTATTTAATCGCGTCTGATACTTATGTGGAAAACGGTAAAAAGATCTATAAGGCTTCTTTCAACAGTTATATTTACGAGGATATGCTTCTGCCGGAGGATTTAGTTAGATTTCGGAACAATATTATTAACGATGACTTGTCCGGGCTTAAGCTGTTAAGGACCGAAGAAATCCGCTATTATTGGAATGAGACCACTAATATGCCGGTATTTATCAGCCACACTGCAGCCAGCTTAAAACCCAGCCCAGCATACGACCCGGCTGCATATTTAACTGACGAAGAAATGGTAACCGCAGGCGGGGTAAGACTTACTATGTCCTATGAAGAGGTGCTGTCAATAATCGATGAGCCGGACGAGGCTTACGATAATATGCCGGGAGTAAAATCCCTCTTAAAAGATGGTTATCATTATGGATTTTACCAAATCGGCGCATCTTTTCCCGAGGATTATTCTCTGCCGCATGACGATAAATATTATCTTTTAAGTATTTCCGCACGGGAAGGATGCACAGACCCATTGCCGCGCAACATTCTTATCGGTGACGACATTGAGCAGGTTTTTGATAAATTCCCCACTGAGGACCGTACTTTAAGAAAATGGGCTATGCAGACAGTCTACGGCAAGCAGGAACCCGGTCAACCGCGTTCCTTTCTGGAGTTTACCACCGTGCTGGATACTTACCGGATTTGGGTGACTACCACTACCCAGGTCTTAAACATACATTTTGACAAACAAAACAAAGTACGGAATATCGAGCTGCTCTGGGAAAAAAGTTAGTGATGGCAACCGGATTAATAAGCACCCAGGGATCGGAACCGTCCGCACTTATTAAAAAGCACAGTCGATCCTATCGGGTTGCCGTGGCGACCTTGGCAGATCAGCTTATTCTTCTAACCAGGGATCAGATCGTTCCGCCAACCAGGATGCCAATACGGGAAAAACCTTATCGCGTGCTGTGGCGCCGAGAACCAGTCCGCCATGTCCTACCGGAAACTCCAGGTAAGTTTTATCATTTCCACCCAGATAGGTGAGAGCTGCTGCGGTTTGATGAGGCAACGCAATATGGTCCCGAGTGCCTACCAGTGCCAATAAATTTGCTTTTATTCTCTGCAGCTGCACCCGTTTGCCACGTAAAATGACTTGATTTTTTACCAACTTATTGTCCTGGTAAAAATCTCTTATCCAATCCCGGTAAGCCGCTCCGGGGAAATTTATATTATCCTTGGCCCATTTGTTAAGCACCTTCCAGAAATGCACCGATTTATTCTCCTCGATCGTTTTCCACAAACGGGTATAAGTTCCCCAATAATTAGCCATCGGATTTAACATCTGGTTTCCCCAGTCTACAAAGTTTTTGGGTATTAATTCCATAGTATCGGAAATACGATCCGGATCGTAGCCCTGAGCTTTAAGCCATACATCGTAGGTTCCGGCTTCCGTAAAGTCAATGGGTGCAGCCAGATATACCAGGTTCTTTAAAACTGGCTTGTCGAAGAGGGCGGCATACATGGTAGACATGGTTCCGCCCATACAGTAGCCAACAATAGTTACATCGGGGGACTGGGCGTTTTTAGCAACGCGTTTTACCGAAGGAGCAATATAATCATAAACAAAGTCCGAATAAGTAAGCTCCCGATCTTCCCATTCAAATTCCCCCCAGTCCAACAAGTAGACGTCAAAACCTTCCTTGACCAGGTATTCAACCAGACTGAAGCCCGGAGTCAAATCCAAGACATAGGCTTTATTAATCAAAGCGTATACCAGCAGTATAGGGGTGCGGTACTTTCTTTCCGTAGTGGCCTGGTAATGGTAAAGCTTCGATTTATTCTTGCGCCAGAGTAATTCCTTGGGGGAACGGCCGGTAGCAGGTTTATGGTCATAAGCCAGCACCTCCAGCCAGCGGGCCGTTGTATGCAGCCAGTGCTCATGGGTTTGAGCCAAAGACTCTCCAATTTGAAAAGCACTATCACCATAAATCATAATATCGTCATTCATCCATTATCACCTCCGCTAATTTATTCTTTCGGGTCTGATTTGGGGGAGGACTTGGACGCTTTAGGAGCCGGGGCAGCCGCTTTCTTTTTCGGCTCAGTTTTCCTCGGCTTGTTAATCTCGGTCAGATTAGATTCAACTTTTTTAATTATTTGTTCAAGCTCGCCCACCCGGTTGCTAATATCCTTTAGGGCCGCCAGGCTGGCTGAAAAGTCAGTCTGCTTTATAATTTGCTCTGTAAAATGAGTGCTATTTTCTATATCGGTCAGTTTTTCTTCCCAATCTCCTTCCAGGTTGTCCAATTTGTTCTCGAGAGA
>JAQVWS010000127.1 GCA_028709585.1 Syntrophomonas sp.
CGTTTGCGGATAGTTTTATAATTGGTTAACATGCCTCCCAACCAGCGCTGGTTAACAAAAAACATCTCGCATCGTTTGGCTTCATCCTTGATCGTTTCCTGAGCCTGCTTTTTAGTACCAACAAATAGTACTCCTTTGCCGTCTGCGATTACCTCTTTGATGAAAGCGTAAGCTTCGTCAAACTTCTTTACCGTCTGCTGTAAATCAATAATGTAGATTCCGTTACGTTCCATGTAAATGTAGGTATCCATTTTGGGGTTCCATCTCCTGGTTTGATGTCCGAAATGAACACCTGCTTCCAAAAGTTGTTTCATGGTAATTACTGACATTTGTAATCCTCCTTTTTGTTTTAATCCTCCGCTGCTTCATTTATCCGGGTCACTCTTTCAAGCACAAACCCCTCAATCTGCAAGCGTGCGTATTCATCAAGTGATAATATATCATAATTGTGTAATCTTTTGCAAGAACAGCCCCATATTTATGCAAAAAAAAAGCTTGCGCTTGGGTTTCAAACTAACCTTAAAAGGCATTCCCACAGTGTATAATTCCTACCTTGTTGGGCGGGCCCTCATTTAGCTGCAGGCTTTTTTCTTCTGAGCCAGGTTCATAATTAAAATCACTTCTCCCTGACCTCTTTCTAGCAACTTAGCAATGTCACGAATTGAATAACCTCTTTCAGTCAGGGTTCGTACTGCTAAATAAGGATGCGCTTTTTTTAAGTCTGCAATACTAATGTCAGAACGTGTATTTATACTTTCAGGTTTATCCTTTTGACTATCTTCATCATCATTCTTTTTTAACCGGTGAGGCATAATACTCTCTTGGGCTGCTTCAGGTGATTGTATTCTCTGCTTAATCATAAACACTTGATTCTCATCCAGACAGTTCAAATGATTGACAGTTTTTAGGCCTGACTCTTGGACTATTTTTACTAACCAACTACTAGATACTCCTATTTCCTTAGCTAATTCGTAAATCCTGATTTTCTTCACTAAACCCTGCTCTGGATACGAAATCTCTTCCTCAACGTCCTCTGGAAATTTTGTAATCGATGTATTCAAGTTGCTTAATGCGGCAATTTTATTATCAATTTCCGCGGTAATCATTTGGGAAATATTTAAGGATTCTTCCATCATAATCCCCAAATCCTGGCGCACCGTTTGCGCTTCCAAAATAGCCTGATTTAGATGTTGGTTCCAGATTTTAATATAATAATGTCTTATCACGAAAATCATTATAATAGCTGCTAATGAAACAAAGAAAACAATAATATTATTTCACCTGCCTATATGATAATATCTAATCTATCGCCACGACCTGGTTCCATAATTCTATTCTTTTCTTTATCATTCTCATTATCATCTGAAATTCCTTTATTATTTTTATTTTTTCTGGAATTTTTTTCTTTTTCCTCTTTTTCATGCACCAAAGCAGCTTCATCTCGTAAGGTTTTATTTACAGTATGGGTATTCTTAGCGGTTTGATCTAAGATCTGATAGTTTAATTCCTGTTGTTTAATGTTCGATTCTTGCTGCTGGATTTGCTGGAGTTTAGCGACATCGCCTACTTTTTGTATGAGAACCTGCATATCAGTGCTTCTAATGCTCATAAAATTCCCCTCCAGTCCTTAATAAGGGACAGACAAAAAATAAACTCATCCATAACCATAAACTAAGTGAGAGATGTTAATCTGATTTCACCTTCATCAAGAATAAACTGAGCATATTTACAGGTATCATTTATTATATATATCGATGATCCTATGCTTATTCTTACTCCCGGATGAGCAATCTCAAGGGCTCTGATCCGGGCTGATTTAATTCGATTCAGTTCTGCTTCCAGAAATACAGCTCTTTCATCAAATGCAGCTATTTCATCCTTTACTTTTTTAAAGCTATCCAATGTTTTTATTAAAGCTATGCGTTTATTCTCCGGAAGTTTCTGGGGAGAAATTCCGGAACGTTGAAACGCCAGCATATTGTTGTTCAAGTTCTCAAATATTTTTTTCTTTTCGGATCTAATCTTAACTAGGTTTTGATACTCTGCTCTATAAAGCGGATTGACTCCTACCTCAATAATGGTTCTGGTGGCCAGAGGCGATCCTATTACTTTAGCCTCTACCATTTGAGTAGCCTGTACTATTCCACCTACAATAGTAGCTTTTTTATCACTTACTTTTATACTATCTCCGGCACTAACAAAAGATTGCATTATTGCCTCTTTGACTATAACATTACGACCGGCTTCAACCCGGGAATTTTCGATAAAACGTGCGGTAATGCTCTCACCTGCTCTTACAAAGCCTTTGTTTCCTGATTTAATACCGCCTTTAATGAGGATATTTCCTCCTGCCTCTACTTCTGCACCCTCCACATATCCTCCCACTTCAATGTCACCCTGGGCTTTGACCACAAAACCACTGTTAATATTGCCCCTGATCAAAACACTGCCAATAAAATCAATATTACCTGTGCTGTAGTCCACATCTGCATTAATCGTAATAATCGGTGAAACCGTTATTTTCCGGTCAATTATACTGATCTGCCCGTCAATCATAGCAATGAGAACCGTTCCCTCTTCGTTGGACACCGTATTTTTTCCTTTCGGCAACGGCATTTCTTTACCGGTGCGCGGTACTATTTCATGACTCATTATATCTTTGCCGCTCTCACCCGGAATAGGAGGAGTCCTCACTGCCAGAATGGTTCCTTTGGTTATATTATGTACCAGCCCCATCTCCCGGAAATCTATATTGCCTTTTTCATCTTCCTTGGAGAGTAGTTTCTTTTCCGGAATATCAAATTTGTATTCTATCACAGCATCCTTGCCGTCTACGGCTGGTTGTCCCTGGGCTACCAAAATCTCTTGGCCCCAGTTCTCTTCCTTTAATGCCTTCATTATTTGTTTATCATCTATTCCAAACACGACACCTTTTTCGGCTAGTATTGATTTTGCCATTTCCAAACTGCAAGAAGTACCATTACCGGAAGGGGGAGTTGTCTCCACAAAGGCTTTCATTTTATCTCGGTGGATATTAACTTTCACAGTACCATTAACGTCCTCTATAATCGTAGTCGGCTCATCCAACACTATCCCTCCTTATATTAAAAGATGTTTCTTTTTGCTTAAACTTCCCCGCAAACGTAAAATAGCTTTGGTATGAAGTTGAGAAATACGTGATTCTGACAGCTTCAGGACAATTCCAATTTCCTTTAAAGTTAAACCTTCATAGTAATAGAGATAAACTACCTTTTTTTCTTTATCGGGTAAACGAGTGATAGACTTGACCAGAAGGTTTTTTACCTCATGCAATTCCACCAGTTCCATGGCATTATTGGCATTTTCATCTTCCAGCAGGTCAATTATCCTCTTTTTCTTATCATTTACATCATCACCGTGTATAAAATCATCCAAAGATATAATAGCCGTTGCAGCCAGTTCTTTTACCAGCACCGCCAATTCCTCAATACTAGTTCCTAATTCCAGGGCTACCTCCTGATCGGTTGCCGCTCTCTCCAACCTGCCCTCTAATACAGCATAGGTTTTTTCAAGTTCCTTTCCCTTTTGGCGTAATGACACCGGTACCCAATCCATAGTGCGCAAGCCATCAATCATGGAGCCTCTTATCCTGGTAATAGCATAAGTTTCAAACTTAATATTACGTTTATGGTCATATTTCTCAATCGCATCCATTAATCCCTCAATCCCATAAGAAATCAGTTCATCTGTTTCCACAGCCGTGGACAGGTTTATGGCCAAGCGGTTAGCTGCATATTTGACAATATGGGCATAATGTAATATTAATTCATCACGAGCCCCTATCTCGTTTTTTTCCTTATATTGAACCCAAAGGCGCCCCGTGTCATTACCCATTTTAGATTACCCGCTCTCCGTGCCCTATGGTTTTTACCAATAAATCACTGGTTTCAACATCAAAGGTTATGGTACGTCCATAGTTGCCGCCGGTATCCTTGGCTACCAGTTTTATTCTTTTTTTGCCCAAATATTCTTCAACTGCCTGTGCATTGCGTTCGCCAATCTTAAGAATATCACTCTGCCCTGAAAATTTGAACATCTGAGCACCGCCGGCTATCTTAGCTATCAAATTACCAGTATTAGCCCCTGCTTTTTGCATCTCTTCGACCAACATTTCTATGGCTGTATCTGCAAATTTAGCCCGAATATTATTGTTCTTAGCCTGCTGGCTGGATGGCAGCATAATATGAGCCATGCATGCAATTTTCTTGGTTCTGTCCGTAACACAAATGCCAATACATGAACCCAGACCCATTGTAATGAGTTTATCAGGGACTCTGGCCATCTTCATATCAGCCATCCCCACCTGTATAATGTTACTCAAATACATCCACCCCCAAGGCGCTTAAGATTATTTCTAAAGAACCGGGATCGGGAAGTAAAAAGAAATTGCCTACTACTCCCTGTTTTTCTCTTTTCAGTTCAGTTTCCAGCACTAAAACATAATCGGCAACTTCACCAAATTGCGCCAGGATGACATCAATAATAGCTCCTGCCATATCCATACCCAGAGCCGGAACCGATGGAGTAAAACTCAAACCTGTAAACATAGCCAAAGCGCCCAGATAGGTACCCGCCAGGATATTGCCAATTTCCATAAGGGCTGAGATATCTATTTCAGAAAATTCCTCATGATTAGTGGTCCCTATATCCCTTCCCATTACTAAATCCGCCAATGCAGCAGCCATTTCAACCTGTAGAATAAAAAGTATACTGCAGGGCGCATCGCCGGACACCTTTAAATAGAGACCTACCACCGGAATATCTGGTCCTCCGATCAAATCGGGTACTTCCGTGAATTGCAGGATATTAACTCGAGGCACATTCATATCAATCCGTGAATTAATTAGTTTGGCCAGGGCTGTAGCAGCATTACCAGCGCCAATATTGCTGATTTCCCTTAGGGCATCAAGCTGTACGGTTGATAATTTGTTTAGCTCATCCAAAATAAACTCACCTCAATCTAATTAGCCTCTATACCCAGTAGCTTTTCTATATCTAATAGTATTAGCAGTCGGTTATCCACTTTAGCAACACCTCTGATTATTTCAGCATCAATAGAGGTGTAAACTTTAGCGGTTTCTTCAATATTATTAATATCAATCTGCAATACTTCGGAGACTTTATCTACAATGATACCCGCCTTAAGCTCCTCAAACTGAAATACAATGATTCGTTTATCATCATCTTCTCCCAGCGAAACCAGATTAAATTTCTTATACAGATTAATTACGGGTATTATGTTACCCCGCAGGTTTATAACGCCCTCAATAAACTCACCTGCCCTGGGTACTCTGGTTATATTCATCAAACGATTTATTTCCTGGACCTTTAATATATCTACAGCATATTCTTCATTGCCCAGCTGAAAGGCTACAACTTGAATCTTATCTGTATAAATCTCAGTATCCGGTTTTATATTAACGGTACCGTCCATTTCTTCACCTCCATTTAGAACAGTGTGTTTAAGTCGAGTATTAGACGTACATTACCGTCTCCAGCCACAATGGCTCCGGCAACACCAGAAATTCCAAGCAATAATCTCCCTAAAGACTTAATAACAATCTCCTGCTGGCCAATTAAAGTATCTACCATCAATCCTATTTGTCTGTCTCCCTTGCGCACCACTACCACATACATTTCCTCATTGCCGTTGCATTCACCCGGCACATCAATTAGTTGAGTCAGACGATAAAGAGGCAGTACATTGCCTCGCAGCATTATTACTTCTTGTTTCTGTATCATCTTTATTTCTTCATTAGTAATAAGGGTTGTCTCATCAACAGAACTAAGCGGAATCGCATATATTTCATCTTTAACCGCTACCATCAGGGCTTGTATTATTGCTAAGGTCAAAGGAAGCTTAATCTTAAAACGTGTTCCCAGACCCGGCTTGGAATCAACGAAAATCTCTCCGCTGAGGGACTCAATCTTAGCTTTAACAACATCAAGCCCAACGCCGCGGCCAGAAACATCGGTGACATTCTCCGCAGTACTAAAACCAGCTGCAAATAACAAATCAATGGCTTCTTCTCTGGTAATCTGCTCTGCTTCTTTAGCAGTTATCATCCCTTTTTCAACTGCTTTGTTTATTATCTTGGGCATGTCAATGCCGCCGCCGTCATCTTCTACTTCAATATATATGTTATTGCCTTCATGCCTGGCTCTGAGAACCAAATTACCTTGAGCCGGTTTCCCTTTTTTTATTCTTTCCTGGGAAGATTCCAGGCCATGGTCAAGAGCATTTCGCAATAGATGTATTAAGGGGTCTCCAATCTCATCAATAACGGTTCTATCCAACTCAGTTTCTTTGCCTTCAATCAGGAAATCAATATCTTTACCCAGATCTTTAGCCAGATCT
>JAQVWS010000128.1 GCA_028709585.1 Syntrophomonas sp.
AATGGAGCTTCGCAGCCATCTCAAAAATTTGGCAGCCCGAAATATTAGCACTGATGATTATCCTTGTTTTCTGGGCGCCGGCGCATATGACCATTATATACCGGCTGCTCTGGAACAGCTTCTATTGCGTTCGGAGTTTTATACCGCTTATACCCCTTATCAGCCTGAAATAAGCCAGGGTATTTTACAGTCTATTTTTGAATATCAAACCATGATTTGCAAGCTGACCGGTCTGGATGTGTCCAATGCTTCCATGTACGACGGTGGAAGTGCTCTGGCGGAAGCCTGCAGTTTAGCCTGCGCAAGCCGCAAAGGGAAAAACAAACTGGTCATTTCAGATACGGTTCATCCAGAATATCTGGATATATTAAAAGCCTATTCTCTTTCAGGCCGAATGGAGCTGGTGTTAGTACCCGGCAAAGACGGCACAGCTGATATTGACGCTATGGTAAAGGCTATTGATAGTACAACTGCTGGTGCGGTAATCCAGCAACCTAATTTTTATGGAATTTTAGAAGACGCAACCCTGGTGGAAAAAGCGGTGCACGATAATAAAGGCATGTTTATTATGGCGGTAGAACCTATTTCTCTGGCTTTATTAAAATCCCCTGCTGAATGGGGTGCGGATATAGCAGTTGGAGAAGGTCAGCCCCTGGGAAACAGCTTAAGCTTTGGCGGCCCATACCTTGGCTTTATGGCTGCCAACAATAATTATATGCGTAAAATCCCTGGACGGATAGTAGGACAAACCACCGACCTGGATGGCCGGCGAGCTTATGTATTGACCTTGCAGGCAAGAGAGCAGCATATCCGGCGTGAAAAGGCCGGCTCTAACATCTGCTCTAATGAAGCTTTATGTGCTCTGGCCGCCAACATATATTTAACCCTTGTAGGTGAAAAGGGCTTAAAAGATATTGCCGCCCGCTGCTGCCATCTAGCCTCCTATGCCGAAAAGGAGTTTAAAAAAGCGGGACTGGAATTAAAATATAAAAAGCCTTATTTCAGTGAATTTGTTTTAAAAATAGATAATCCGGCCGCTGCCAATCGCAAACTTTTGGAGAATGGCATTATTGGCGGATATGAGCTGGATGGGGCTATGTTATTAGCCTTTACTGAAAAGCGAACCAAAGCCGAAATTGATCAACTGGTTGCAGTGTTGGGAGGGATATAATAATGAATAAGCTTGTTTTTGAAAAACATGTTAAAGGCAGTAATTCCTTTACCCTGCCACCCTGTGATATATCTGAAGAGAGTGTCAGCCAATGTATTCCTGAATTATTTTTGCGTCGGGAAGATACGGCTCTGCCTGAACTTAGCGAGGTGGAAGCGGTAAGGCACTTCACTAATTTATCCAAGCGTGCCTATGGGGTTGACAACGGTTTTTACCCGCTGGGTTCCTGTACTATGAAGTACAGTCCCAAGATTAACGAATGGGCGGCCCGGCTTCCGGGATTGGCGGGACTTCATCCCTACCAGCCGGAAGATACGGTACAGGGCGCGCTGCAGCTTTATTATGAAATGCAGGAGATGTTGTCGGAGATAACCGGTATGGATGGCTTTTCTTTGCAGCCGGCTGCCGGCGCTCACGGAGAGATGACCGGAATCATGGCTATTAAAGCCTATCATCAGCATCGCCAGGATAATAAAAGGACCAAGATGATGGTTCCGGATTCTGCTCATGGAACCAATCCGGCCACCGCAAATGTTGTAGGCTATGACGTAATTGAAGTCAAATCCAATCAACGCGGTTTGGTAGATCTGGATGATCTGCGGGCTAAAATGAATGATGAAATAGCCGGTTTGATGCTTACCAATCCCAACACTTTAGGGCTCTTTGAGGAAGATATTCGTGAGATTGCTGCTATAGTACACGATGGGGGCGGTTTGCTTTATTATGACGGAGCTAACCTGAACGGGATTGTTGGCGTTGCCCGACCTGGAGATATGGGATTTGATGTGGTACATGTCAATCTGCATAAGACTTTTTCTACCCCCCATGGCGGCGGAGGACCCGGCTCAGGACCAGTGGGAGTGAAATCCATACTGCTTGACTTTTTGCCGATTCCATTAGTGATAAAAAAAGGCGACCAATATGAATTTGATTATGAGCGGCCTTTATCTATAGGTAAGGTGAGAAATTTCTATGGTAATTTCGGGGTAATAGTGAAAGCCTATGCCTATATTAAATCCCTGGGCGGTACCGGCTTGAAAGAAGCCTGCGAACATGCGGTACTGAATGCCAACTATTTGCGCCATCAGTTGCGGGAAGATTATAATATTGCCATGGATGTGCTTTGCAAACATGAATTTGTTATTAATTCTAAAAAACAGGCTGCCAATGGAATTACCACTATGGATATCGCCAAACGGCTCATTGATTACGGATATCATCCGCCGACTGTATATTTCCCCATGATTGTAAGTGAGGCTATGATGATAGAACCTACTGAAACCGAGTCTAAAGATCGTCTGGACGAATTTGTGCAAACTATGCACAATATCGCTGAAGAAGCTGCCAATGATCCAGATCTGGTAATTCATGCGCCCCATAATGCTGTAATTAAGAGGGTAGATGAAGTTACTGCAGCCCGTAAACCCATAGTAAAATGGGAGAGGTAAAAATGAAAGATTTAATTATAATTGGCGGCGGCCCGGGAGGATATGTTGCAGCTATCCGGGCCCGCCAATTGAATATGGATGTAACTCTAATTGAAAAAGATGCTTACGGCGGAACCTGCCTTAACAAAGGCTGTATTCCTACCAAAGCCTATTACCAAAATGCATTATTCATGAAAAAAATAATGTCCAGCCATGAATATAACGTTCAGACCGATAATGTTACTTTCGACATGAGCGGGGCTCTGCAACGCAAAAATGATATTGTGGAAAACCTGGTCAAGGGAGTAGAAAAGCTGCTGCATGCCAATGGGGTGCAACAGATAAAGGGTACAGCCGCTTTACTGGATAAAAATACCGTATTAGTCAATGGAGAAAAACTTCACAGCCGCAATATTTTATTAGCCAGCGGCTCATACCCCGCACCTTTGCCGATTAAGGGCTTTGATCTGCCAGGAGTAGTTAACAGCGATCAACTGCTGGAAATGAACCAGGTTCCAAAGCGTCTGGCGGTTATCGGAGGCGGGGTTATCGGACTGGAGTTTGCCTGTATATTTAATTCGCTGGGCAGTAAGGTCACGGTTTTTGAGTTTATGCCAGAACTTTTAACTTCACTGGATAAAGAACTGGGTAAACGTATGCGAGTATTCTTGAAGAAACAGAAGATTACGGTTCATACTGGCACTACCGTAGCAAAGATTGATGCCCATGATAAGACCTATAAGTTAACCGCCAACGGAAGAACTGGTGCAGTTGAGATTTTCGCCGACACTATTTTAGCAGCTGGGGGTAGGAAAGCCTATACTGAAGGTCTTAACCTGGATAAGCTTGGCATTGAGCAGGATAAAGCTGGTTTTATTACAGTAAATAAACATTTTTCCACTAATGTGGAGGGTATTTATGCCATTGGTGATGTGATCGGCGGTCATATGCTAGCCCATGTAGCATCGGAAGAAGGTATAGCTGCAGTGGAAAAGATGGCCGGGCTGGACACAGATGTTCATTACCATGCCGTACCCTCCTGTGTCTTTACTATTCCAGAGATCTCCAGCGTCGGCATGAGTGAAGAAGAAGCCCGCAGCAAAGGAATACCATATAAAACCGGCAGGTTTAAGTTTGCGGCTAACGGCAAAGCCCTCACAATGGGTGAAACAGACGGAATGGTCAAAGTCCTGGCTGACCAGGACGACGTAATTATTGGTGTTCATATTATCGGAGCACATGCCAGTGATTTGATTATGGAAGGAACCATGATGGTCAAAAATCGTATGAAAGATGCAGATATCATCGGAACCATTCATCCTCATCCCACTCTAAGCGAAGGAATAATGGAGGCTATCCTGGACTTGCAAGGCAAATCCATTCATCTGGCTCCGCAAAATGGCAAGGGAGCAGTTCTCTTAATGAACGGTAAAAGCCTCCCCTACATTCCAGCCAAAGCGGAGTCACAGTAATGATAGAAATTATTAACAAAAACAAAGATCCTTATTTTAATATGGCTCTGGAAGAATATACGGTAAAATATTTGCCTCCGGAGGATGACTATTTCATACTATGGCAGAACCAGCCTGCCGTTATAATCGGCAGGAACCAAAATACTGTAGCAGAAATTAACTCCCCATATATTAAGGAACAGGGTATACACGTGGTGCGCCGCATGTCGGGAGGCGGTGCGGTATACCATGATTATGGCAATCTAAATTTTACTTTTGTGGTAAATGAAAATAAGGACTTTGCTAACTTTGAAAAGTTTACCCGCCCGGTAATAAGAACTCTGGCCAGATTAGGTATTGAATCAGAAAATAACGGCCGAAATGATATTACTATTGCCGGCAAGAAGTTTTCTGGCAATGCCCAGTTTAAATACCGGGACCGGTTGCTGCACCATGGAACCATCTTATTTAATTCCAATCTGGAAGAAATGGTGGAAGCCTTGAACCCAGGCGCAGAAAAAATCTCTTCCAAAGGTATAAAATCTGTTCGCAGCCGAGTTACGAATATCAATGAACATCTGTCATATCCAGTCAGTATTGAAGAGTTTAAGCAAATGCTTACGGCAGAGGTATTTAATGAGGAAGGTTCTAACCGCAGCAGCATATTAAGTGATAACGACCTGCAAGCGATCAACAGTTTAAGAAACACTAAATACACAAGCTGGGAGTGGATTTACGGCACTTCTCCAGCCTACAACCTAAAAAAGACCCGCACCTTTAGCTGGGGTAATATTGAGGTTCTCCTTGAAATCAAACATGGGCTGATATGCGGCTGTAAAATATTTGGTGACTTCTTTTCCGCACTGGAAATTGCAGAGCTTGAAAGCGGATTGACCGGTATCAGATACGCAGAGCCAGATATAAGAAAATTCCTGACTGAAATTGATATCCGCACCTTTTTCCCCTCCAGCGACGAATCTGAAATTTTGGGCTTAATATGCGGGTAATTCTTGTGTTCTCACCGTATTTATGCATTTAATTTAGAGGATTGATATTGGTGAAATTACAGCACCTAACCGGTAATACTTATGCTATTGCCACGGATACCTCCAGTATTGGATTATACTTGTTTGACGATCAGCACTGCCTGCTGATTGATAGTGGTGCCAACCGGACCCAGGGTCAGGAATTGTATAAACTCATAAAACAGAAAGGGCTTATTGTACACGCCATCTTCAACACCCACTCCCATTCTGATCATTGCGGCGGCAATCATTATATACAATCAAACAGCAATTGTGATATTTATGCCTCTGAATTTGAAACAGCATTTATTCAGCAGCCTATCTTATTGCCATATACCTTATATGGCGCATATCCCTTGAAATTGCTGCAGAGTAAATTTTTTTACCCGCAAGCATCCCGGGTCAGCAACGTAATACGTGAAGGCTGCATGCCCATTAAGGGACAGGTTTTCGAAGTGTTGGAGCTAGGAGGACATACCCCCGGCCATCTGGGAATCAGGACCCCTGATGACGTTTTTTTTGCAGGAGACAGCTTGATATCTGAGACTCTACTACAGGCCAACCCTTTTCTTTATCTAGCCGACCCCCATCAGCAAATGCTAACCCTGAAAAAGATAAAGGAAGCCAATTTCACCTGTCTCTACCCTTCCCACGGAGGCCTGGCCGCTGATATCCCGGCCCTTATCAAGGCCAATTATGAAATGATGATGGATATTCTACAGTTACTGCTACAAATAATTGCAGTCCCCCGCAGCCGGGAAGAGATTATGGATGAGGTCATAACCCGGCAAGTCCTGCCAATAAACCGCAATCATTATTTTCGCTTATGGGCAAGTGTTTCTGCCTTCCTCGCCTACTTGTGCAATAATAGCCAGGCAACTGTCAGTATTAATCATAACCATCTTCTCTTCTGCGTTAAGTAAAGCCTTTGCCTCTCCCCCCTTTTACCAAGATAATTCTATATAAAAAATTATTTTTTATTTATTAGTCACATACCTATTTACTTTTAAAATTAAAAGCTATATTATTAAAGCATATTAACTGTACTAATTATATTAGTACACGCATGCAGAAAGGAGGGTATTATGTTTGAACTGGATTTACGCAGTCGTGCACCTATTTATGAGCAGCTAGTCGATAAGATTAAAGAGCTCATTATAAATAATGTACTTAAACCTGATGAACAGTTGCCATCCGTAAGAGTTTTGGCCGGTGAATTGACTATCAATCCCAACACCATCCAGAAGGCTTACCGGGAATTGGAGTATCGCGGCTATATCTATTCACTCCCAGGCAAAGGCAATTTTGTCAGAGCGGCAG
>JAQVWS010000017.1 GCA_028709585.1 Syntrophomonas sp.
CCCGGGAGGTTTCGAGAAATGTTGCTAAGGTAAAATGTTTGCCGAATACAAACTGGCGGATTGAAAGAGAAAGCGGTTGTATAACCCTGGTGGTTTTACCTCGCGGCGGGGTGAAGGCTTCATTGACTTTTCCAACTCTTAAACAGGAGGTGGAGAGGTATCTTTATCAGAAAATCAGCGGCAACCTTTTACATCCAGGCAAGATGCAGATTATTGAACCATTATACCTTGAGATATCGGTTATTGCGGCATTGGTTGCTGATAATATGGATAATGTTGCGGTGGTGGAAACAGAAGCCCAGGAGAAACTAAAAGAGTTTTTGCAGCCCGAGTTAAATGACAGCTATGAAATGGGCTGGGATATAGGGGAATATCCGCATATATCAGTTCTTTATACGCTCTTAAAGTCGATTAAAGGAGTAAATTATATTGAGAATGTGTCCATGACAGTATATAAGCTGATAAATGAAGAGAGGATCGAGATCGACCCCAACCAGCTTGCGGGCATATCCCATGGCTATATTTTAAACGGTGTACACAAGATTATTGTTACCATTTAGATGAATCGGGTTATTAACATTATGAGCGGAAAGACTTCCAAGCTAACCTAGTACAGGAACTAAGATGTCAGGAGGTAGGCTGATGTTGCCATTGCCGGAACTTGATGATCGGGATTTCCAACAGATAGTAGAAGATGCCAGAAAAATGATACCCCTGCTGTTTCCAGGATGGACCGATGAGAATTACCATGATCCGGGTATCACTTTAATTGAATTATTGGCCTGGTTAACCGAGATGCAGCAGTTTTATCTAAATCGGATTACCCGTAAAAACGAATTGAAGTTTCTGAAACTGATGGGGATAAAGCTTAATAATGCACTTCCGGCCAGAACGGATGTCACCTTCAGCAATGTTTCGCAAATGGTGGTTATTCCTGCCAATTACAGACTGGCAGCTGGTGATCAGGTATTTGAAACAACGGAACCGCTCTGTTTGCTTCCGGTCCAGATTGAAAAAGTGTTAGTATATTCCGAAGCTGACTATCGGGATTTTACATCGTTTAACGAAACCAGAGGGCTTTATTATTATGCTTTTGGACGGGATGCCCAAAAGAACAACCAGTTGCTGATAGGTTTTGATCAATCTTTACCTTGTGGGGTGGAATTATCTTTCACCATACATCTATATGAAGACTATCCGGTCAAGCCGGGAGCGAAGGGAAGTTTTGACACTAAAATAACTCCGCCGGCCCGGGTTACCTGGAAATACTATGGACGGGCAGGTAACGACATTGGCTGGAACAGGCTGCATATCCTGCTGGATGACACCTCAAATCTTTATCAGAGCGGTGTTATCAAGTTTTCAGTTCCCGAGCAAATGGAGGCCGCCAGGTTCAGCCAGGCATTGGAACGATCGCGTTTTTGGATTGGTTGCTTTCTGGAAGATGATATTTATGAATTGCCGCCCCGGGTGGAAGATATCTGTTTGAATACAGTACCGGTAGTTCAACATTCCACCTTAAGCGAAGTGCATGAGTTTTCCGGCAACGGAGAAAGCAGCTTGGAAATACGGCTGGCCAGCAGTGTTGCTTTACATGGAATTAATGAGATCCAGATACGGAATGAAGACGGGGACTGGGTATTTTGGCAGGAAATTGCGGATATAACCAGGGCAGAAGCGGGAGAACGCGTGTTTAGTCTTATGCGTAATGAAGGCCAGGAGTTAATAATCAGGTTCGGAGATGGGAACGGGGGCATGATTCCGCCGGCTGGCCATGAAAACATTCGCGTAATATCATTTCCGGAAAGCTTTAAAGAACAGCGCTGGTTAGGTTCTAGCAACGGATTGCCGGATCAATCATTTCAATTATCGGTCCATCCCCTTTTAAATAATGGATTCAGACTGCAGGTGGGGAAAAGAACCCAAGACTCCGGCGAAATGCTATGGCAGGATTGGCAGGAGGTGGATGATTTTGCTGCTTCCAGGTCTCATGACCGCCATTATTTATTGGATGAAGAAACTGGTTTAATACAGTTTGGCAACCATGAAAATGGCATTATTCCGGAGCAGGATGACCAGCCCAACCTATTGCTTATTGGCTGCAAAACCGGTGGCGGCATAATGGGTAATGTTAAAGACTATGAGATAAACCGGGTTCTGGAAAATGAACCTTGGCTGAATATGATTCAGGTAGCGAATCATAGAGCTGCTCAGGGCGGCAGGCCCAAAGAAACTCTGGCTGAAGCCCGAAGGCGGTTGAAACTACAACTAAGAATACCCGAGCGTGCTGTTAGCGCTGCAGATTTCGAAGATTTAGCTTTGCGTACGCCCGGCTTAAGAGTAGCCCGGGTAAAAACTGTCCCGCTCTATAAACCGGGAATGAGAAACTATCCTGACAAGGTAGCGCCGGCTCAGGTTACAGTCGCGGTAATGCCATATAGTGAAGCGACAACCCCTATCCCCAGTCCTGGTTTTAAAGAAACAGTATATCATCATCTAAATAACCATCGCTTGCTTAGCACGGAATTACATGTTGTGGCGCCTGATTATGTGAGGATCAGTATATACGCATCAGTTGTAGTAACTCCGGGGACAGTGAGCGGGTTAGAAAAAATTATCCGGGAATTAAATCTATTTTTGCAGCCTCTGGATCGAGGAGATTTAAGCCGGGGCTGGCCTTTTGGCCGTAAAGTTTACCGGGGAGATATTTATGAAGTAATTAACCGGGTGGCAGGAGTGGAATATGTTAAGGAACTATGGATCAATGCCGAAGGCAACCAGATAACTCGAGAAGTTGGCGGAGATATTAAAATACCTCCCTGTGGACTGGTCTATCCGGGAGAACATGAGATAGAGATAATCAACCGCAATGACTTATAGCACTCATATCCGGAAAGGTGGTGAATAACTGCATGTATGATAAATCAAACTTTTTGGCTTTGAATAAAAAATCTGACTGGGAACGTGGGCGGGGGGAAAACCTGCTGCTGGCTGAAGAGGGAATTAGCCTGATGAAGGAACAGAAGTATACCTTCTTACGTACCATTATACACAATGATACAGGTATATCTGAACCTATTGCCAGTATTAGCAGCGGGCCGTTTGGGTTGATATTTCTATTGGATAAAGCGGGTAATCTTTGGACTTATGACTTTATTAACGGCCAGACTACTTTATTATTAAAGGCTGGACATAATTTATTTAGTGGTCAGGCTATACTAGCAGCCGCCAAGAATATTATATTTGTAATAGAACCCAACCCGGCGGCAATAATTGCTGTATCAGCAGTTAACGGGCAGATTCTCTGGATTGAAAGCGAGTTTTATGGCGGGATTCCCCTGGCTGCAGTGAGTGTTAATGAACAATTACTGGTAGTAACATCCTTAAATGATTTACATATGCCCGGTAATGAGTTTAATTCTAAAATTACACATTTGGCTATAATTAAGATTACTTCAGAAGGAAAAAGTCATATTCTTGCATCCCCTGCATCACTTTTTATTAAACATGATACAGATGACCTGCAATCAGGCAGGATAGGTACAGCTGTCGGTAATGATGGAAACCTGTATATATTTGATAACCGGGAGGGTCAGCTCTGGATATTCACTCCCAATGGCAACTTACTGGTTAATAAACGGCTAAGCCTATCAAATAGCGCCAAAAGCATGGGAGTGGACAGTGAGGGGTTTATTTATATTTGTGATCAGCCGCAGGTTAATCAGGATGCTGAGAATAATTGGTCTGTTTATATATGTTCGGCTCCCAATTGGGAGCCCATAAGAAGCTTTAATCATCGGGGAACAATTGAATATATATGGCTTGATCCTGAAAACAGGATATTTATTTGGAAACTTAACGAGTTTAATCTAAGTATTCTGGAGAGGCAGGATAACATAAGGCTGGATGACAATGGGAATCCCCGGGGTGTCTATATCTTTCCGGTATTGGACAGTATTGCCATGGAAATGGATTGGCACAGGATAACTATGGATGCAGACATTCCTGACGATACCCAGATTAGAGTCAGCTACTTTGCCAGCGATAATAAGGAAATATTGCTGCAGGAAAGAATGAGAAACATTGAAGTTTACTTGCAGGACAGAGCTGTCCCGTTGACTGAAAAGCTGGCGGCAATAAAACTGCCTTGGAAACAGGAACTGGTTAACCCCCGAGATGCTTTGCTTAGAGAAGCCAGGGGACGTTACCTGTGGCTTAAAATGGAACTTATCGGCAGCGAAACCAGAACACCACTCCTAAAAAAGGTGAGAATATATTTTCCCCGCACTTCATTAATAAGCTACCTGCCGGCTGTATACCAGGAGTCTGATGGCAGTCAGGGATTTCTGGATCGTTTCTTATCCCTGTTCGGTACTATGCTGCAGGAAATGGAAGAAAAAATAGACCATTTGGATCGGATATTTGATCCAGAGGTTGTTTCAGGGACGTTTTTGAGTTGGTTGGCGGGTTGGCTGGGAATAAGCGCTGATGATAAATGGAGCGAGGATCAACTTCGGTGTTTATTGATAAATGCTCCTTCTCTTTACAAGAAAAGAGGCACCCGGGCAGGCATGGAAGAAATAATTTCTGTATATACAGGAGAAAAACCTATTATTGTAGAATATTTCCAATATAAATATTTACAGGAGACGATTGAGATAAAGCAGCTTATGACCCAGCTTTATGGTCAGGATCCATACGGCTTTGCGGTCATGGTTAAACAGGATTTAGTGCCGTCGGCATCCCAAGTGTCAGCCCTGCAAAGAATTATTGATGAAGAAAAGCCAGCCTTTACAGATGCCAGACTGGTAGTGCTGCAACCGTGGATTTATATGGATATGCATTCTTATCTAGGAATAAACACCTATTTAACAGAGTTATCTTTATTGCGTCTGGATGACAAGTCGGCAATGCCATTCAGCTCGGTGATAATTGATATGGAGCGAAACAGCCAACGTGATATCCATAGCCGGGAACAGATTACACCTTAGTAACTTAGTTTTCTTTCCCGTAGAGTTTTTTCAACAAAGGGCAGGTGGTTATAGTACTGGGAGCTCGTTTTAAGGGATACTAACCAGCATACGGGATCTGTTACTACTTAATAAAGGAGGAGAGAAAAAGTGAAGAATCCCAGATATTATCCCCATGAAAGAAACCGCTATTTTTACGGCAAGCTGCTTACGGTAAGAGATTTCGAAGCTGAACAAAAATATTGTAATGATAAAAGGCGAATGGGTAATCGATTACTAAATGGAGCCGGAGTTGTATGCGGCCTGCAGGTAATTGCTGTTGATGACAAGACTATTTCAGTTGAAACAGGTATGGCGCTTGATTATTCGGGACGTGAAATAATAGTTGCATCACCGGTTACCCAGAAATTATCGATGATCGATGGGTTCGGCAACAGCGATCATGCCAGAAATATATATCTCTGTATTGCTTATGATGAAAGAGGCAAAGAGCCGGTATACTCGGTAGCCAGTTCTTCGACCAGCTCTGAAGAGGCGGGAGAGCATAACCGAGTACAGGAAACTTTCCGCTTATTTATTCGCGAAGATGCTCCCGATCCGGATAAATTTGGGTTTTCGAAGCTTTATGAGAGTACCGCTTTAATATATAGTGACGAACAATTGAGTATATGGCAAAAATGTCCGCGTTACGTTAACCCGGATGATTTATTTGATATTACTTTGCGGGTGGAAAAGAACATGCAAGTACCTCGGGTCCAGATAGAATATGATCTGGGCGGGGAGTTCATATATGGAGATGGCGGCCAGCCAGGAGGCAGGATCTATTTCCAGGAACCTGAACACGATCGGCAGAGCAGCTATGAAGTAAATTTTTCGTTTCGGGCTGGTGCCGCTGCCGGGATGGTAGACAATGTGATTATGCAACAAGGCCGGATAAGGGTCCAATTGGGTGAAAGGATATTGGAGCCCGAATCTGATTGCAGCCACGTACTGCAGATAGTAGCTGACCCGGTTAGAGATTGTATATTAAAGGATTATCTTGAATTAAGCCTGGATCAATATCTGGAGAAAGAAGACCAGTTTATTTATCTGGCCCGCATTAGTATTATGCAGATAGGTCCCAGTTTTATGATTGAGAATGTTGCGCAGCTTCCCTTTAAAGAGTATGCCCATAATATGTCTGACCTTTATAAACTAGGGGTTTTGGGTAAAGGAAAATCCCAGGGAGTTTATCAAACCTCTGCTGCGGCCTACTTTACAGAATCAGACCAGCAACCCCGGCTTGAAGTCAGGTACCAGCCAGATATTAACCAATTCAATTTTGATTTAGGCATCCCTCGCCCTCAGATTGTTGCCGGAGCTGACAGCACTGGTGTGGCAGAGTTTGAATTGGAGGTGAGCCCCAAAGCGGCCAAAAGTTATATCTCTGATGAAATTGATCACGGGCTTGGCGCGGGGGCAGTGCAAATAATAACCGGAGTCGAACAGCGTACCGATGAGGAAGTTATGATGGCAGCCCAGCATAGTGAGCAGATATTTTTCGGTAAATATGAAGTGTTTCAGGATAGTGAGTACGAATCATTGGCACCTCCTATGGATATAGGAGCGGTGCTGTATCCGGAAAGGGGAACCTTTAGAATAGGGATTCGCTGTCAGTCACCCCATGCTGCCAAGGTAAAAATACGTTGGTGGGTATACAAGAAGGCCTGAAAGGCGGTAAAAGATGAGATCCATAACAAGAATTGCATTTGCTTTAATGCTGATAATAGCTCTATTATTCATACCCCAGCCTATATCCGCCGTTAATGGGAGTAATGAGCAGGGGGATGAAAACCAGCAACCTGTGAAGAAATACCGGATTGCTTATTGCGAAACCGAACCCTGGCTGAACTATGCTGGTACTTTGTTTAGCTTGGTTAAGGGGCTGGAAAGTATGGGATGGGTAACCAACAGCAGCGGATTGGTTTATCAGGAAGGACAGATGGAAAGCAAAGGTATGTGGGAATGGCTGGCCCAACAAGATATTTCACAACACCTGGAATTCATTGGGGACGCTCATTATACCTTGAGTATCATGAGTGAGACCCAAAAACAGCAGATGCTATCGCGTTTTGCCAATAACACTGATATTGATATGGTAATAGCCATGGGCACATCGGCCGGAGTATTGCTGGCCAATGATCTGCATTCCATTCCCGTAATGGTCTTCTCTACCAGTAATGCGGTTCGTTCCGGAATAATAAAATCAGAAACAGATTCAGGCAGTAATCATATTTGGGCTCACATGGATGCCAGGATATATAAACGACAGATGAACGTATTTTATGATCTATTTAAGTTTAATTGCATGGGCCTGGTATACGAGAATTCATCTGTGGGCAGGGTTTATGCCGCCGTGGATGATGCCCTGGACCTGTCCCAAGAGATGGGATTTGAGGTTATAGCGATGCCGATTAAGGAGCCGGTTAACCCTAATGACAAGGAAAGATACTATCGCGACCTCTTAGCTATACATCGTGAATTAGCGGAAAGAGTAGATGCCATGTATCTCACCATGGCTCCTATTGAACCAACCCGTTTATACGAATTACTTCAGCCTTTCTATGAAAAAAACATCCCCGTATTTTCTCAACTGGGCACAGAAGAGGTTATGACGGGAGCTTTAATCAGCGTAGCTCGGGCAGATTTTAGCGGAATAGGCAAATTCGGGGCTGAGAATATGATAAAAATTCTGCAGGGAAATTCGCCGCAGACATTACCCCAGGTTTTTGAAAATGTACCTCACATAGCCTTAAATATGGAGGTTGCCAGGAAGATAGGATATAAGCCGCCATTTGAAATACTCCTGGTGGCAGATGAGATTTATCAGGCTATTAAGTAAGATTATTTAGATATTGAAAAATACGGGGGAGAAGAACCATGTCATTTAAAAAAGGAGCCTTGCTGCTAGGCACAGTCATGATGTTGCTCATCCTGGTGCTGGGTTTTACCGGCGCCCTAAACATATCATCCTTTAAGAACAGCTATACCGATTCTTTGGTATCTAGTTACGCAGTTGCCGGCAGCGATGGGGTTAGAAATATTGAATATGCTATTAAATACGGCAAGCCAATTGAAAACTTCAACGACATGGAGAAAATTCTTACCGATATCAAAAGCACTTCGCCGGGAATTAATACTGTTCTAGTGGTATCACCGGAGGGCCAGGTGCTTTATAACCAGGATGGCAAGGTGGAGAATAGCCAGTTATCATCTGAACTATTAAACAAGGTGCATATTGAAGGGTTAACACATGGTGAATTTAATTATACGGCTTTTGAGGGTAAGTTTCATATCTTCTTACCATTGTTTGATCGTAATAACAAGTGGGTAGGAAGTCTGGATATGGTATTTGATGAGCGAGTGATTGATGAGCGGGTAGCAATGCCCAAAGCACAGAGCTTGCAGTATCTGGATATTATTGTAGCAATAGCTGCCCTGCTTATTTTTATTTGTCATATCAAAATTGACTTTTTGGATGCTGATGGACAACTTAGGAAAAAACAGTTTCTCACGGTTGTATTAACAATTCTTACTCTGGCGCAGATTGCTTATGCCGGGATGAATTATTTTATGTATCGGGATGTTTACTCGGCAATGGCTCGGGAAAACACCATGGTATCTGCCAATATTATTCAAAAGGATATTGATTCTGTTGTCTCCCGGGGAGTTGCCTATAATGAGCTATATGGCATTGAACAATGGATGCAAACAATAATTAAATCCGTACCTGAGATTGACAGCATTACTATCAGTGATGACCAGGGCAAATCTATCTACAGTACCAATGAGGGTACGCGGCTTGAGCAGACCCAGGATCCGGCCTATCTCTATAGTCTGCCTCTGAATACCGGGACAAGTCAAAGTAAGCTAACGGCAACAGCCAGTATTAATATTGGCCTGTCCAGGGAATACATAAAAGCTAAATCCCTGGCTATTGCTTTGGATGCGCTTACGGTACTTGTTATTGCCTTTTTCTTTATGGTGGAAATAACGCTTTTCCTGCTGGTTTATATTAAACAGGAAGTCAGACGCATGTCACAAAGATTCGCTTCAGAAAACCGTCGGAAAGAACCCGGTTTTATTGATGCGGAGATGATTCGTCCCTTGGCATTTTTCTATTTTATTGCCTCTAGTATGGCCGTTTCTTATATACCACTGATAATGAAGGATCTTTACCAACCAATGTGGGGATTGCCCAAAGAGGTTGTTTTAGGTCTGCCTATATCAGCAGAACTGCTGTGTGCAGGCTTTTCTATCATTATTACTGGTTACATAATCGAACGGAAGGGATGGAAGTATCCTTTCTACAGCGGATTGACCATTATGGCTCTGGGCCTCTTGTTATCAGGTTTGGCCTGGAACGGACCAATGTTTATTATGGCACGTGCCTTGACCGGTGTGGGATATGGATTCTCCTGGATGGCCATGCGCTGGCTGAGCACCGCAGGTACTTCCTCGGAAGAGAAGACACGTGGGCTATCCGCCTATAATGCTGGAATCTATGCAGGATTTAACTGTGGTATAGCCATAGGTGCGATGATGGCTGACCGGATTGGATTTTCCCGGGTGTTCTTCATAGCTTTGATTGCATTACTCCTGGTTGTAGCCTTTGCGTTTAGTTTCATCGGCAAGATTAAGTCAGATAAGGAAGATATTAAACCAGAAGTGGCTGGTGGCAGAATATCAAGTTTTCTGCTTAATCCCAGCATAATATTTTTCTTCTTGCTAATTACCGTTCCATTGGCAGTATGCAGTATGTTTATGGATTACTTCTTCCCCTTGTTCGGTGCCAGCGCAGGACTGTCAACCTCCGATATTGGCAGAGGTTTCTTGATCTATGGCCTATGCATCGTATATCTGGGCCCCTGGCTGGGAGGGGTTGTGGAGAGGAGGCTAAGTCCCTGGAGTGCATCAATCTTGGCGGGTTTTATGACTATAGGCGCAATGGGCTTGTTTGCCTGGCAAGGTGGTGTCGTAATGGCACTTTTAGTAATTCTTATTTTGGGACTGGCAGATAGTTTTGGATTTGTAGCCCAGAATAATTATTTCCTGTCTCTCCCGGCAACTCAAAAACTGGGGGAGAGTAAGGCATTAAGCTATTATAGTACAGTGCGTCGGCTGGGACAGGTTCTAGGCCCCTTTATTTTCGGCACCCTGGCAATATTGGGTGACATGCGCAGCGTGGGTATAATTGCTCTGGCAGGGTTGGGCCTTTTAATCATGTTCGTCATTTTTTCGCGGATATTTGTCAAAACTGACGTGGAGATGAATATACCCGGATAGCCGAACACGGCCCCAAAGTGTCCGGAGAAGGAGTTATACGGTTTGGATGGAAAAATAAGCCTGCTTAACTATTCGGATATGTCCAGCATTATTCATCTGCAAGATCTGGTGGTTAAGGAACTTAAGGATGCCTCTTCCTACTATCCCCTCACACCGGATGAAATAGAGCTTCTTCTGGGCCAACCAGGAATAAGTGTGGGAACATATAATGCTGACGGAGATTTAATTGGCTATGCAGCTGCCTACTTTCCAGGCAAAGCTACAGATAACCTGGGATTGGATATATTACTGTCTGCAAGTGACCTTCTGCAGGTGGCCCATATAGAATCAGGTCTGGTACATCCCTCCTGCCGTGGAAAGGGGTGGCAATTCAAGCTGTATCAGGAACTAATAAAGATTATTATTAAGCAGGGCGAGTATCGTTACATTCTTTCTACCGTAGCTTGTAACAACTATCCTGCCTTAAGGAATAGTATCCGCTTAGAATTGCTTATTTGCGGACTGCGAGAAAAATACGGGAATAAACTGCGCTATTTATTAATGCGAGATCTAAAAGAGCCGGTCAGAATTTGCCCGCATCCTATTACCAGATGCAATAATACCAATACTGAATTGCAGCAACAGCTCTTAGTGCAAGGGTACTTTGGATATGATGTGGAAAATAAAGATGGACAAGCAGTTGTTTCTTATGGACTTAAAGATTTAAAAACCGGCAGACAATAATTACTGGACAGTCAGCAATATTTCAGAAAGAGAGAAAAACCGAAATGAATAAAACCGGTCTTGCCTGGGCGGAGATTAATCTTACTGCTCTGGGTTACAATCTGGACATGGTACGAAAGCAATTGCAGGTTGGAACCAGGATTATGGCGGTAGTCAAGGCTAATGCCTATGGCCATGGAGCAGTTGAAGTCAGCCGGGCATTGACAGACTATGGCGTTGACGCTTTAGCGGTAGCTACGTTTTCTGAAGCGGTTCAATTAAGGCAAAACCAAATAGCTGCTCCTATACTGGTCTTGGGTATGGCTGTTGAACAAGATATTGAGGAATTATTTGAACAAAACTTGACGCCAGCTTTGAACAATTTTGAAATGGCGGTTTGTTTAAATGAATGGGGACGAAAACGAAACCAGAGGATAAAGACGCACCTCAGGATCGATACTGGTATGGGAAGCTATGGATTATTACCAGGTGAATGTATGCAGCATATAGATGAATTAGTAAAAATGGAGCATCTGGATATCACAGGTATCTTTACCCATATCAACGCTATATATGGAGGCAAACTAGAAGCTGCTGCAAGCCAGATCAATATTTTTGATAACTTTATAAATGAGCTCAGGCAAAAAGGGATTACTATTCCCATAACTCATGCCAGCAGCAGCCCGGCTGTGCTTAAACTTCCGCAAGCCGAGTATGACCTGGTGAGACTGGGAATAGTGCTTTATGGTCTTCCCTGTGGAAATGTATTCCTGGATGAACACATTAAGCCCGTTATGCAGATAAAGACCAGAGTAGTATCGCTAAAAGATGTAGGCTCAGATTTCCAGGTTGGTTATGGATGTGCTTTTACCACCATTAACCCGGCGCGAATAGCAACCCTGGCCATGGGTTATGGGGATGCAGGTTTTCTTCATTATTTTAAGAACGGGGAAGTGCTGGTTCACGGTCATAGAGCTCCAATATTGGGCAAATCATGCATGGATCACCTGATTGTTGATGTAACTGCAATTGATGACGTTGCGATAGGTGATGAAGTGGTGGTAATGGGGGAACAGGGGAGTGAAAGGATAAAGGCTGCGGAGATAGCAATGCGGTGCGGAATCTGCATGGATAACTTAGACCTGGTTTGCCTGCTTAGCTCTCGGGTACCGCGTATATATATAAGATAGCTGGCAAGGGGACGGTTCTTTTGCCTGCAGCGAGTTATCGCGACCCTACGGGGAATAAGCAAAAGCACAGTTAACGGCAGAAAAAAGCAGGCAAAAGAACCGTCCCCTTGCCTACCTTGCCTACCTTGCCTATTGGGGGCTAATTTCCAGATAATCAATAAATTGCTGGTCGTTGATGAAAAACTTATAAACAAATCCATCCTGGCGATATTCCCAGACTTTATTGGGGGGCAGGGTTACCAGGTTAACTTGATCATCCAGGGTTTTCATAATCTGTGCAGCTGACATGTCAAGCTTTATTCCCAGGAGTTCCTGCCTGCCGTATAGAGTTATTACTCTTACCGCCGGATTATCTTTGGGATCAGCAGCAGCCAGTTCAAAGCGCATAGCCAAATCTTTATAATTTATGGTTTGAACTCCTTCAGTAACTACATTTTCTTCCGATTCACCCAGCAGCTCAATTATCTTCTTTTCAGACAACCCAATAAAACCCGTGTAATTGGGTTGGTTATTCTTGAAGAAGCCATGGTATATAATTTCTTCATTGGAATTATAGAGGGAACCAATTCCATTGAAACTGCCGGAGCTAAAGTTGCCTTCATACTTTAATTTGCCGGACTCATCATAAAGTTTACCGGAACCTTTATAGGAACCATATTCGTAAGTGCCTTCGTATTTTACCTGACCGTTTGCATAGAATTCCAGGCCTAGACCAGAATAAAGCCCGTTCTTAAACTCACCTTGATATATCACTGTACCTTCATAATCATACATTTCCCCGGGGCCTTCCGGCTGACCGTCCAAGAATGCACCTTTGTAAAGAACAGTGCCTGTTTCTGACAACAGCTGACCCTCACCCGTGCTGGAGCCGGCTAAAAACTCGCCTTTATAGATTACTTTGCCCTCGCTGTTGAACATTTCACCCATACCGTTGGCAAGTCCGGCCTTAAATTCACCCTGATAGGATAACTTGCTATTTTCATTATAAAGCTTGCCCTGACCTTCGTAATAACCGCCCGCAAAGGAGCCTTCATATTTTATCTCCTGGTTGGGCCAATATTCAACCCCCTGCCCAGAATATACCCCGCTGGTGAATTGCCCTACGTAGATTAACTGTTCATCTTCGTTATATAACTTGCCCTGATCCTCATATTGGTTATTTAAAAAGTTTCCCTCATATTTAACACCCTTGTTAATATAGTATTCCCGTCCCTGTCCGGTGTAGCTTCCATTAACAAACTGCCCCACGTAGATGTACTTGCCCTTCATATTAAATAATTTGCCACTTCCCTCATAGACACCG
The DNA here is from genome assembly GCA_028709585.1 of Syntrophomonas sp. Taxonomy (GTDB): domain Bacteria; phylum Bacillota; class Syntrophomonadia; order Syntrophomonadales; family Syntrophomonadaceae; genus PHAA01. The sequence continues at coordinate 13,491 of JAQVWS010000017.1, forward strand.
TTAGAGAGACTGCCTTCATACTTTTTCTTGCCGTCTTCATAATAGATGGTTCCGTTACCATGCATAATGCTATTCTTGCACTGACCCTCATAAACCAGGAGGCCATTTTCATATATTCTGCCATAACCGTCATAATTGCCGCTTTCCATATCACCTTCGTAAATGAGTTGGCCTTCTCTATCAAATAGTTTTACTTTACCGCTATATTTAATGGGGCTATCAGAATTCATATGTATTATTTCATATCCGCGAATCTTAGCGCTCACGATGGGAGTTAATCTGTAGAAACCATAACTTAATAACACGGTTATAATTAATACTATAAGAATTAATTTTTTAGCAATAAGTCGCTCACCTATGCTGATATAATCATCGATAGTTGTTTCCTTTTTACCCCAGATGCTTCTTACCATTTGCGTCAACTTCTGCGCTATGGTCATGGGTAACTTTTTAATCTTCTTAAAATAGTTTTTAAATAGGGACATTATTGGCTTAACAACCGGGCCAAATATTTTAAGAAATAACTTTTCCACGAACTGCTCACCCCTAATCAAAGAACTCTTTTACCTATTATACAAAATTAAACTTAATATGTAATAATTATTAAGACAGGAACATAAAAACAAGACATATTTTGGTTAATCTGATAAAATAGTAATAATATTTCGAACAGAAAAATGATAGCAAATCCGGATCACATTTTATGTGCAGGGGTGTAAAAATGAGAAAAAAACTGATGGTGCCAATAATTGTTTTGGGTTTTATATTATTGCTGTCTATTCTGTTATTGAGTAATAAAGAAATGCTATCTCAATCTCCAATAAAAAAAGGCCTGCCTATAAACAACCTATCGGCAATAACCTCTGATTCGCAAGGCAACCTCTATATGATAGTGGCAGAACGCAGAACTATTATCAAGATGGATAAAAACGGCACTTGTCAGTATACCATTGAACCGGTGGGTGCTGATAAAAATAGCATGTATTTGTTTAGTGATGCAACAGTTGACCAGGAAGGGTATCTTTACGTTCGGCGTACTGATCTGGATAGTAAAGGAATGTACGTAGATGCTGAAAGTGTGATCCGCTTCTCTCCGCAAGGCCAACTGGACAGAGTGCTGCACCGGATAGATTATAAGGAAGATAACCGGCCTCTCAGGGCTGGCAATATCAAATCACTGCAATTAAAGGATGATTATCTTTATTTTCACTATCTGCAACCGGATCGAGACTACCTCTACAGTATCAGCCTCAGAGATTATGCCCTCAATAGATATATTATTGCTTACCTTCCGGCCAATGTTTATCTGGCAGACATTACCGGCACGAAACCGGGCGACATATATTACAGCACCCAGCGTGGAGAAATCTATGGGATAAATGAAAATGGGGATTCCAGGCTTCTATATCCTGCCATTATCAATCTTAGTTCCTGGCAGGAACAGACCCCTGATAGAACCTTCCCTACCCAATTAAAGCTCTACCAGGATAAGCTTTATTTTATTGACACGTTTGCCAATGAAATACGTAGTATCACAATCCGGCAAACAGACTCGGGAAGCACAGTCTTCTCCCAGACCAACCTGGGCAGCGGCGGGAAATTATCAGTGCTTAAAGATATGGTAATGGCTGCGGACGGCAGTCTTACAGTTGCAGTCCGGGACCGGATTTATAATGTGGATGTTAATGGTAAGCTGATAAAAACAATAACCCAGGCTTCCCAACCACTGCCAACTATGCTTGAAAGATTGCTGGTTTGGGCATTGCCTTTGGCATTGCTGGGGCTTATTATTTATCTCATCCGCTATTTATATAGAGAGGTATTAAATCGCCGGGTTTCACTGGTAGTTAAACAGATCGTGGTTTTCACGCCTATTATAATAATAGCCATGGTTTCCTTATCCTGGTTTATTTACCAGCAATTTTCCGACCGGGAAGAAAGAGAGGTTTATCGCCAGCTGGAGGTTCTGACCCGTACCGGTTTGAACCGGTTAGACCCCACGCGGCTGGAGAAAATAAGCAGTCCTCGTGACTATATGAATGATGATTACCAATTTTTGCGTGACCTGACGATTGAGGCCCAGATACATCGGGGCAGCAGCAATGATAATAAACTGGATGAAGCCGGTCTATATTCGGCTATTTATAAGCTCGAAAATGACAAGCTCTATGCAATTGTCGATTATGATAATTCTGTCAACATGTACCGTCCCATATCTATAGCGGGAGAATTTAAACAGGTTTTAAACAGCAAGCAAATGGTTAAGGATAAAGCCAATGATGAGAATGGCAGCTGGATGTTCGCTATGGCGCCAATAATTGATGCTGATGGCAAAATCATTGGTATTTATGAATCAGGCGTAGATCGCAGTGGTTTTAACCGGGATAGAATGGAGCTGTTTAAAGATATTGCCATCAATATCAGCTATATAACCTTAGGAATTATATGTATTTTCATGCTGGTAACCTATTTCCAACTTCGCTCCCTCCGTAAGCTGCGCAGCAGTGTGGCAGAAATAGCACGAGGTAACTGGGAAACTGCTGCTGCCCAGGATACCGGTGATGAAGTTGCTGATTTAGGAGCCAGTGTAAATGATATGGCCGCTTACATATGGCATAATATTCAGGAAATAACCAATCTGAGTGAAGCTTATTACCGTTTTGTGCCCCAACAGTTCCTTAGCCTACTGGGAAAAAAGAGCATAATTGATGTGCAGCTGGGAGATCAGGTGAGACAGGACATGACGATATTCCATCTGAATATCAACTCTTTTTATCAACTTTCTAATACTATGAGCCCGGAAGATAATTTCAATTTTATAAAGTCATATCTGAGCTGGATGGGCCCTGTTATTAGGGCTAATGATGGCATGATCGACAAATATACAGGACCAGGTTTTGTTGCCCTTTTTCAAAATCAAGCTAATCAAGCAGTCCGGGCGGCTATAGAGCTGCGGCATAAAATGATCGAATATAATGCCGGAAGAAACAGAGCGGGCTACCAGCCTATCGACATTGGCATTGGAATTCACAAAGGTCCCCTTATGATGGGAGTAATAGGCGAAGAAAGAAGGATGGCGGGGACGGTTATATCTGATAATGTCAATGCGGCCTCATTCCTTCAGTTGATGACCGCCAAGCTTGCTTGTGCCATTATTATAACTGAAGAAGTCCTTAAGGCGATGGAAAACACTCATCGCTGCCAATACCGTTGCTTGGGCAGAATACAGTATGAAGGCAGGGAAGAACCATTGCTTTTATATGATGTATTTGAGGGAGAAGCCGAACATATTCGCATACTGAAGCTGGAAAGCAAGGAATTATTTGAAGAGGGAATAAACTTATTCCAGGCTGGCAAGCTATACGAGGCGCGCAGTAAGTTTGTTGAGGTTATAAAAAACAACCGTCAGGATGAGATAGCCAGGATATATTTCTACCTATGCGAAAAACATGAAAAGAGTGGTTTGCCTGAAGGCTGGGATGGTTCGCTGGTATTATAGAATACCCGGTTGCCTTTAATATTGGGAAAGCAGAGAGGTTGAAAGATGGGATTTGTGGCCTGTAATGGAGCATTGCTTAAGTGCAGTTTTGGGATGGCTCCCACCCCTTTGGTAGTTTTGCCTAAAAACCGGGTTAATGCTACCATGCCTGCTGCGACGATAACGGATAATGTACCTTTTTTAAATATAGTGCCTTTTGGAATGTGCACATCCATGTCAAATCCAGCGGTCGCCTCAGCTACGGCTGCAGCTTTGGGTGTACTTACCCCCATGCCCTGCACCCCTGTGACAGCTGCACCCTGGACTCCGGGATGTACCAAGGTGGTAATAGGCGGCTTACCGGCCCTAAATAACAGCTCCAAGCTTATGTGCAGTTTTGGGGGAGTTATTGAAATAGTCTTTGCCGGGCAGATTAAAACACAGATTCCATAAGATGAATCAGAGGCTTTATTCTGATGGCGAAGATATAAAAACAGGCTGTTTCAGTTAAGAACAGCCTGTTTATCGTTAGTTATATTACCTTTATACCCTTAAGGTGTTTTGATAAATAACCAATAGCATCTTCCATTTCCTTGCCAGTTGGTGAAGGTATATCCTGTAAACGGTATGTCAGGCCAAGGTCTTTCCACTTGCCAATTCCCATAGTATTGTATGGTAATAGTTCAACCCTCTCCACATTGGGCATCTTCCTCAGCATAGCCGCTAAATTCTCCAGATCAACGGTTCTATTTGTTACTCCGGGGATTATAACATAACGAATCCATACCCTCATTTGGATCTTCAAAAGATAGCGGGCAAATGCCAGGGGACGCTCATTGGATTGGTCGCAGATTATACGATGTGATACCGGTTCAGGATGTTTAACGGATAACATAACCAGATCAGTCAAGGTCATTAATTCCCTGATCTTTTCCACCTCTGCATATCCGCTGGTATCCACCGCAGTATGGATGTTAAGTTTTTTTAAACGGGCGAAAAGCGAGGTTAAAAAAGGTGCTTGCAGAAGAGGCTCCCCCCCAGAAACGGTAACTCCTCCACCTGAAGAGCGAAAATAAGGGATATAGTTTATTATATCTTCTACCAGCCAATCTGCGGATTTTGGCTTTCCAAACCTCATTTTCCAGGTATCCGGGTTATGGCAAAAACTGCAGCGAAGAGGGCAACCCTGCATAAAAATAACATATCTCAGCCCAGGACCATCCAAAGTTCCAAAGGTCTCAATAGAATGGATGTAGCCGCTTATCGTCACCCGCTATGCCCCCTGTCATTATAAATTTAAACCCTAGACTACGGTGTGGAAGGTTCTATTAATTACATCCAGTTGCTGCTCTTTTGTGAGTTTTATAAAATTAACCGCATAGCCAGAAACCCGTATGGTAAGTTGGGGATATTTCTCAGGGTGTTCCATGGCATCTTCAAGAGTCTCGCGTTCTAATACATTTACATTGATATGCTGTCCGCCGCTGCTAAAGTATCCGTCCAAAAGTGCGCAAAGGTTATTGACCCGCTCATCGCTGTCGCGGCCTAAGCCAGCCGGTACTATGGAAAAAGTAAAGGAAATGCCGTCCAGCGCATGACGGTAGGGAAGTTTGGCAACCGAGGTCATGGCGGCCAGGGCTCCTCTTTTATCACGCTGATGCATGGGGTTGGCACCAGGTGCAAACGGTTCCCCCACCTTGCGTCCGTCAGGGGTGCTGCCGGTCTTTTTCCCATAAACAATGTTGGAGGTTATGGTTAGTATAGACATAGTTGGTTGTGATCTTCGATAAGTAGGATGCTTTATTAATTTATTCATAAAACTTTTTTGTACTTGTATAGCCAGTTCATCTACCTGGGGATCATTATTGCCAAAGGCTGGATACTCACCTTTGATAATAAAATCGGTAGCTAGTCCTTGACTATTGCGTATTACTCTTACTTTGGCATATTTAACCGCGGATAAGGAGTCAGCAACTACTGAAAGGCCAGCTATGCCGAAAGCCATGGTCCGGTGTATGTCAAGGTCATGCAAGGCAAACTCCAGCCTCTCATATGAATACTTATCATGCATGTAATGAATAATGTTCATAGTGTTTACGTAGGTTTTAGCCAACCACTCCAGAACTTGGTCATATCGTTCCCATAACTCATCAAAATCAAGAATATCAGCAGTAATTGGTTTTAAATTTGGCGCTACCTGCAGCCCCAGCAACTCATCGACCCCTCCGTTAATAGCATAAAGCAGTGCCTTAGCCAGATTGACCCGGGCCCCAAAGAACTGCATTTGTTTGCCTACCCGCATGGCTGATACACAACAGGCAATAGCATAATCATCTCCCCAATACGGCCTCATTAAATCATCGCTTTCATATTGAATAGAACTGGTAGCGATGGAAGTGCGAGCGCAGAATTCCTTAAAGGCGCGGGGGAGACTCTGTGACCACAGTACGGTTAGATTTGGCTCCGGGGCCGGACCAAGGTTAGCCAGGGTATGCAGAAAACGAAATGAAGTTTTAGTAACCAAGGTGCGCAAATCAAGACCCATACCTCCAATTGCTTCAGTTACCCAAATCGGATCACCCGAGTATAGTTCATTATACTCAGCGGTTCGTAAAAATCTTACCATTCTAAGCTTAATACAGAGCTGATCGACTAATTCCTGAGCTAATTCTTCATCAATATCACCGCGCTCCAGATCCCGTTGGATATAAATATCCAAAAAGGTAGAAACCCTGCCCAGACTCATAGCTGCGCCATTTTGTTCCTTTATCGAACCAAGAAAACCAAAATAAAGGAACTGAACGGCTTCCTTGGCATTACGGGCAGGATAGGAAATGTTATAGCCATATAATTCAGCCATAGATTTCAGTTCCTGCAGGGAAGTTATCTGTTCAGTCAGTTCTTCTCGCTGGCGTATCAATTCATCCGTAAAAACGTCATATTTTAGCCGCTCTAATATATCAATTCTTTCATTTATAAGAAAATCAGTACCATACAGGGCTATTCGGCGGTAGTCGCCAATAATGCGTCCCCGACCGTAAGCATCAGGTAAACCGGTTATTATACCTGCTGTTCGGGCATTACGAATTTCTTGGGTATAGGTGTCAAATACCCCTTGATTATGGGTTTTGCGGTAGTGAGTAAATATGTGGTCAATTTCGGGATCGAGTTCATAGCCATAGGAGTCGGCAGCAGATCGTACCATGCGAATACCGCCATTAGGCATGATGGCACGTTTAAGGGGCTCATCTGTCTGTAAGCCAACAATTACCTCCCAATCCCGGTTTATGTATCCGGCTTTATGAGAAGTAATAGAGGACACCGTATGGGGGTCAATACTGCGAACCCCGTTGTTATTATGCTCTTCCCACAGTAAATCTTTTACTTGTTCCCATAATTTAAGGGTGCGCTGGGTAGCCGGCTTTAGAAAAGAGCTGTCACCGGAATAAGGGGTATAATTGCGTTGAATAAAGTTGGCCACATCTATCTCATTCATCCAATCACCGGAAATAAAACCTTCCCAGGCATTATATTGCATATTACCATCCTCTCATTATTTATCAATAAACTATACGCAGCCAGCTGGAATACACGTCCTAGCATATGTATTTGCATTCCAGCTTTAGAATATACAAGCAGTTAAATGAAAAAAATGGGGGAGGATGGTTTCTGTTATAAAAAGGCTTGAAAAATCCCTTCAAAGGTAACATCTTGGAATAACAATCAATAAAATAAGACTAGTACAACAAAAGGAGGTAATTTAATGGGTAATAGTAATTGCTGCTTCACTCATTATGAACACAAGAAAAAGCGACGCCAAGCTCGAAAATGTATTAAATCTGTAAAAAGTATTTTTGCAGAAGATTGGTATGAAAAATGCGATCCAAAGAAAAACAACTACGAAAACTATAAACCAATCAAAGGCGGGTATCTCTTGGCGGAAGATGATTGGGTTCCAGAACTCGACTATAAAAAGGGGCATAACAGAGGCTGCAGACCATATAAACATGATTATTGTGACAAAGAAGATTATTGGAATCAGGAAATGTGCCACAGTACTGCGACACATACACATGAGTTTGCCGGCAGTGAAATGATTGCATCCCGAATCCCTCATAATCATCGCTTCGCCGGGGTAACCAGCGAAGCAATCCCGCGCCGTAAAAGCCATATTCACGCTATTTATACCAACGATGATTTTTATTTTAATCATCACCACGAAATAAGAGTAAAAACTGGTCCGGCTATTAAAGTGGGCAGAGGCAAGCATATTCATCTCGTTGAGGGACGAACCACAACAGATTTCAACCATCATCACGACTTCATCTTTACTACTTTTATAGCAAATCCACTGCAGGAGAAATATTTATAAATAGGTTGCAATAAAAAAGGCTGTACTTAGGGGCGCTCACACCGGGATTTAACAAAAAACTTGGGTGACAGCTTCAAGCGGGGCAAAAAGAGGCCAGCCATGTTCAAGCGTAATTGTTTGGCATGGCCGGCTTTTTTTATATGTCTTGGTTCATGGTCATAATCCGCCTTTACGCCAGAAGCGTAAAATTCTGTACATGTTTTTATCTCAAATCTTATTGCCGCAATGCCCGCAGAACTTTGCTGTCGGTGCGTATTGTTTTCCGCAGTTTGGGCAAAAATGGCTGCTTGGCAGCGGCTGTTCTTCCAGATTTTGTTTCGGCGAAGCAATGCCGCCTGCAAAAGGATAATTGCATTTCGGGCAGGCAGGAGCCTTTTTCTTGTACTTATAACCGCAGTTTGGACATTTTTTCTTTTTCGTCGCTGCCCAAATAATCATTACGAGAATCAGGAGGATGACAATAATAACGGCAGCCCAAAATAAAAGGCCGGTCATATAACCACTGGAGCCGTCTACGGTGATATCAAATGTTTCTACGGCCTGCTGTCCGTGAGCGTTTGTCGCCGTTACGGTAATAGAATGTTTTCCGTTGGCAAGAGTTGTTAAAAACAATGAGGAGCCATTACCGATTGCCCCGTCTTTGTCGGATGTCCAGGTGATTCTGTCATCATACATCCATCCATCCGCCGAATCATAGGCGCTGGCGCTGAATGTGACGCCCTCCGTCGCTACGACTGCACCGTCAACATACAATACGGGCGCTTTAGAAGGCACTGTAAAGGGTTCTGTGTCCGCGGAGGCGCTGTTGATCCCGTCACTGGCGATGATCCGGAGACAGGCCTTTTCACCACCGGGCAATAGGCTAAAATCAACTGCAAGCTGCGAATCCGTAATGTTGGGTTGAAGAACCAACCATTCCGTACCGTCGCGGCTATACTCTACTGTATAATACAGTTTATCACCGTCAGGATCGTTCCCCTCCCACTCGATGGTTTTGCTTTCTGCAAACTCACCACCATCAACCGGCGTTTTTAATCTAATCGTTGGTGCATGCCCACTGACAGGGACCTCTATAATTGACACGTTGTCTTTTATAATACTAAACTTGGCGGTTCCGTCTCTGAAGGGAATAGAAATATCGTTCAGGGAGAATTTATCGGATTCCGATGTGGTGCTGCTTTGTCCTGTATAGGTGACCGGGAAAAAGGTGGGGGTAAAAAATTGCCTTGCAAGAACAGTACCCGCAGCGTCGAGTGCCTGAATCTCATAGGTGCCTGTTTGTGCAGCCGTTTGGGTTATAGGTTTATCTTCCCCGTATGTAACCTTCCATGGATACTCAACCACAATCTCTCCTGAATCGGTGATATACCCGGCCGGTCGCAAAGCAATGTTATTTTTATCTCCATTCTCATTGGGAGCTTTATCAGATTTTACTTGGAACGCATGATAGAGATGTTTCCATACGCTGGGTGTTATCCAGATATTGTCCATTTGTGCGCCCCCGCCCATGAAACCAATGCTATCCTCTAATAATCCTCTGGAACCGACTTCAAACGGGTGAAGATTATTTGAGATATTAACACCCTCTCCATGATCGGAGGCCTTGATATTTTCGTTCGTGCCACTGGCCGGCTTGCTTTTATCAAACCAGTCCATGCCGCTATAACCATAGGGCGGCATATTAACGGAAGTATTGTAGGCCCCTCCTTTGTATTCTTCACCTAAGTTATATAAGTGTCCGATTTCATGTGCCACGGTAGCCATCATATCGGGCTGATCCTCTGCGACGACAACCGATAGATTGCGGTAGGTAAATCCGACAGAATCAGCTGTGGCTTCCGGAATAAAGCCTACTATGGCATCGTATTGCGATCCGGAACTTGAAGTCTGAAGGGTTTTTAATTGCTCAGCCACTTTCCACTGGCCAGTTGCGCTTGTTACATTAAACATATAAGAACTTACATCCAACGGCTCCGCTCTGATAATCCACTCAACGTCTTTTTTCGCCACCGGAAAAACCTCTCGCAAAAATTTATGGCCATTATGCCACTGGTTTCCCGGTGATTTGACAAAACCATCGTAATTAGCCTTTAGTGGCACGGCTAAAATTCTAAGCTTTGGTATTTTTGATAATTTCACGCTATCTAAAACATATTCCGTCTCTTTATATAATGCTTTAAATTTGTAAGTTCCAGCTTTCCAATTTTCACATTGGGCCATACTGTTTGGTATAAAATTAAGAGAATTATGATCCTTATCCTTTATAAAGTCTTCTAATGTTGCAATTCTAGCTCCATCTCTATAAACTTCAAGTTTTACATCTCCAATCTTGTCAATCGGTGTTTCTTCAAAAAAGAATACCTGAATGGCCGTTTCCTTGCCTGCTACAAAATCTGTTGCGGGTACATAGTTTTCATCATCGGTATACTCATACCGCCCTAACCCTTGATTAACCTGAATACTTTTGATTTCCGGGTCCTTGTTAATCGTATAAGTAATCGTGACGGTAGTGGTTTCATACTCATCCGGTTTATAAGTATTACTGAAATGCCCGGAGGAAACGAATTTATCATTCTCAAGTTTAAATTGTCCTTTTGTAAAGCTTTCTTCGGACATTTGTTCCTCGTCCACCGCCATATAGTGCGTGGTGGCAGCCAAAAGTGACGCTCCATAACTGCCGTCTTCTTCAATAACGCCGCTGTGCGAATGGCTCCCTTCGAAGTCCGACGTGTTGCTTTTTGTCGTTCCGCGTGTAAGGATATGATACATATTGATGGACGATAACACGTCTTGATTCAAGATTAATTCATAGGTCGGAGCTTCGCCTTTTTTTTCAGAGGGATAAACGGTAAGGTTATGGATTAGGTCAATGGCTTCATCATACTCATCAACAAGCTCTTTGCCATCCATTGCATAACTCCAGGTCTGTTCGGAGTTAAACGGAAAATCCCTTTCCCTTATATTTGACGGATTTGTGGGGTGGGTCTGTGTTTTCGTCCCTTTTACGCTGATACTCCCACTTCCGCCGCAGCTCGCCCTGATCTCTCTCTCCACGGGGGATAGTTTTTTATATTCATCCTCAAAATCAAACATATCCGCTTCTAATTCTGTGGTTCCTTCAACTAATATCGAAAAGTTATCCGTGAAGTTTTTTTTATCAGGGACGCCCGCAAGGTTGTCACCCCGAATTTCCGTAACTCTTTGATAACTGGTAGCGACGGATATCTTCACATAGACGCTTGCTTTATTGTCGGATGGCGCAGATGCGACCTCAGCTGATATAGGCACAATAAAGCCCAGCAGCATAAATACTATAAGAACAAGTGAAACGCACCTTTTTATCTTCATACCGAAACTCCTTCCTCATATTTAATAATTGCTTTGTTGTAACTGATCGACATTATTTGCACCTTCCGCAAAATATGTCTTATTATATCAGACCAGGAGGACAAAATGCATTCGATAGTGGAAGCAGAAGCAGCTTAGGTGGTCAGGGCGAAACCTTTACGGACAGGCTTTTTTAATTATTAACCCTGGTATATAGAATAGAGTAAAGAACATGACTGATCAAAATTACATTTGAAGAAACTATCATAGAAAACGATAATAATAATGACGGTCCAGTATGCCTGCAAGGCAACCGGATATTGCAAGCTGCCGGATTATATGGCACTACAGACGTACGCCCGGCTTTGTTTTGTGAAAACAAGAACCTTAGTAAATTGAAAAAATGGTGCAGGCAAGTATAATCAAAAGGAGGAATCCGGAGATGAAAGCGGTGAAGATTTGTTCGCAGGTGTATCAGGTAGGGGGTGGCAATCTGTCTCATCCCGATGACTGTTGCGTTTATCTATTGGAGTCCGAGGGTGTGATGGCTTTGATCGATGCCGGATCTGGAAAGGGAAGCAGGCTCATACTGGAAAATATAAAAAGCTGCGGTTTTTTACCAGCCAATATCCGCTATATTCTGGTTACCCATGGCCATATCGACCATATAGGCGGCTTAAAGGAAATCAAGGATGTCACCGGGGCGATGGTGGCAACTCATGAACTGGAGTTGGATGCCGTTGCCAACGGTAACCCGCGGCTTACAGCAGCATCCTGGTACGGCGTGGAATATCAACCTGTTAAGCCAGACCGTATCATTAAGCAGGACAACGAAACTCTTACTCTGGGCAATACGGAAGTGGTTTTTTTGCATACGCCGGGTCATACCCCCGGCAGTTTGTCGATATTTTGCCAATGTAACGGGAAAAAGATTTTGTTTGGGCAGGATATCCATGGGCCCTTTTATAAGGAATGGGGATCTGATAAAAATCAATGGCGCCAATCACTAAAGCGACTATTGACCCTGGAGGCAGATATATTATGTGAGGGACATTTTGGAATCTATCAACCAGCTGAGGATGTTCGCCAATATATTAAGTCTTACCTGTAACAGTAAAGTGTTCGGGGAGGAACTGTATGTTTGAATTAATGAGATTGGAGTTACAGCATTATGATTATTTATTTAGCAGGAGCCTTTACAGGCGCAATTTTTGGGTATTTGGTATTATATAGGCTGATCGGCTTGAGACGGGCTTTCTCTATTACGGCAAACCCATATACTTCAATTTTATACGGAATAATCATTGGCATACTAATGGCGGGAGCGATATCATTACCGGCTCAAAGCATCGCGGAAAAGAATACACAAAACCCTGCTATAGAGTATAAAAAGA
>JAQVWS010000129.1 GCA_028709585.1 Syntrophomonas sp.
TTCACTAAATGCTTTTGCCCTAATTTTTGCTTCAAGCGAAAGCAAATAATCAAGGACAGGGATAGATCCATTTTCTTTTTTGTAGTATTCCACTTGCCAGTCCATGAAACACCTCTTCCGCTTATAAAAATATATGTGACGCCATAGAGTTATGTTATCATATACGATAACATAACTCAAGCGTTTGCATTTGGACAGCTCCTACTTACCTTCAGCTACGTGCAGTAAATTTTGCAATTCTTGCGGGCTATATACAGCAGACTTGTATTTGCTAGTTCGGGGAAGAGTAACCAGATCGAGTAGGGGGATAAAACTCCCTCGAGGGTTCGAATCCCTCCCTCTCCGCCATAAAGAAATACCAAGGGGTTTCAGGCTTTATGCGGGAACCCCTTTTTAATGAAATTTTTGCACTATATAATCGTATATAGACTATATAGGAGAAATTTAAATGCGGACTTTATTTAATCCGATTATTTAATATGGGGGGAATTAAACGTGAATAAAATTAGATTTGTTACTATTATGGTTCTTATATTGGTATTAGGGCTATTTTCCTCCGGTTGTTTAAAAAAACAATCCACCAATAATCCGAATCCCAATGAGACCGAGCCCCAGTTAATGGAAGTTGCTGTTTACTACCTGAAAAGCACGGAAAAAGAGAACTATTTGGTGCGGGAAGTACACCAGGTAAGCAAGACGCCGGAAGCAGCCCAGGCTGCCCTTAATGAATTAATAAAAGGCAATCCGGTTACTGCGGGTGCATCTAAAGTACTACCTGCTGATACCAAAGTTCTGGGAATTAATATTGATCAAGGATTAGCAACGGTTGATTTTTCTGCTGAAGTATTAAGGGCTAATGTAGGGTCAAGGGGTGAATCATTGGGGATTGACAGCATAGTAAACACGCTTACTGAATTCCCAACTATTCAGAGAGTTTCCTTTACCGTGGATGGTCAAGCCGAGAAAGCTATGGATTGGTGGGGTCATATAGGCCTTTATGAACAGCCGTTCCAACGAAACTTAGCTAATGTATTTGAGCCGGTTATCTGGGTAACTGCTCCGGTTAATAATCAGGTTATCACCAGCCCGGTAAAGATTAGCGGTAATGCCAGGGTATTTGAAGCTACGGTTGGGTTCCGCCTTAAGGATGCTAACGGGAATGTATTAAACCAGGGATTTGCAACCGCCAGTGAGGGAGCGCCGGGGCGGGGAGACTTCAATGCAGAATTGACTTTTAAGCCTAATAATCCGGGGAAAGGTCAGCTGGAGGTCTTTGAGACAAGCATGAAGGATGGCAGCGATCAGCACAAGGTTATCATACCGGTGGAGTGGCAGTAGTAACTACTATAGGCAGGCGTGTGGGGTACATAGTTATGCGCTGGTTTAAATCCGCGTGTCAGCGGAAACCCCATATATTACCAGGACTAACATACCAGCTTAAACCAAAGCCGTTACCGCAGCATATTATTCAGGCCCAGGATGGGTTAATGATGTAACCAATAAAAATCAATGATTGACAAAATCTCATCAAGTAAAGTATATTTATTTATAAATTTATATTGCAAAGGCAATGACGGAGAGAGTAAGTTTCATGCCAACGTTTAAGCGAGCCGGCGAGGGTGCAAGTCCGGTACCAGTAGTATGAACCCGAAAATCACTTCTGAGCTGCGAACCGAACGAGTAATCCAGTAGGCTTCGACGGGTTCCCCCGTCACAGGGAACGCATATGATGGTATGCTTGAAATTAACGGGTGGTATAGCGAATGTCTATAAGGCTTTCGTCCCTTTGGGGATGAAGGCTTTTTTTATACTATAAACAAAGGATTAGGTACCACGCGTCAGGTAATACCTATGAGATTTGGGTCGCTATTATAATTTTGGCGCAAGCCAGGTATTTTTTAAATCCTATCATCTATTAAGACAGGAGGGAAAATCAATGCTAAACCGTGATATGGTTGAATTTCGCTGGCACGGCCGAGGCGGACAGGGAGCCAAGATGGCCTGTATGCTGCTGGCGGATGTAGCTGGTTTAGAAGGAAAATTTGTACAGGGATTTCCGGAGTATGGACCGGAACGCATGGGAGCACCTATTACAGCATATAATCGCATCAGCGAAAAAAGGAGTACGGTTCACTCCAATATTTACTATCCGGACTATGTAGTGGTGGTAGATGAAAGTTTGCTGGACAGTGTTGATGTAACCGGGGGACTGAAAGAAGACGGCGCCATAATCATCAACACGCCGGTTTCTCCCCTGGTGATGCGGGAGCGGCTGCCCGGGTGGGCAGGAACAGTATGTACCATTGACGCGCGCCGTATTTCCGAGGAGCTACTGGGACGAAACTTCCCGAATACTCCTATGCTGGCTGCAGCGGTCAAGGTGAGCGGCGTTTTGCAGGCCGAGCGGTTTATAGCTCATATTGAAGAATCGTTTAAACATAAGTTTGCTGACAAACCTCAGGTCATTGCCGGGAACATAGCAACTCTGAAAAGATCCATGGAGGAGGTGCAGATAGGATGATTCGTGCCAAAGATATCAATGAACATACCCCCTGGCAGGACCTGACACCTGGCGGGGAGATATACGAACCGGGCACCGCGCGAGATTTTGATACCGGTACCTGGCGGACTAATACACCTGTTTTTATTGAAGAAGCATGTAAACACTGTATGCTTTGTATACCTTTTTGTCCGGATAGTGCCATTCCGGTGCAGGATGGAAAAAGACTTGGTTTTAATTATATGCACTGCAAGGGCTGTGGGATTTGTGAGCAAGTGTGTCCCTTTGTGGCTATAAAAATGGTGGCTGGAGGTGTGGCTATATGATGAACAAGTGTATGTCAGGCAATGAGGCGGTGGCCTACGCTTTAATGCAGATTAATCCTGATGTCATGGGAGCTTTCCCGATTACTCCATCTACAGAAATTCCGGAATATTTTGCGAATTATGTTGCCAACGGACAGGTAAATACAGAATATGTAACCGTGGAATCGGAACACAGCTCGATGTCGGTGTGTATAGCGGCTCAGGCAGCCGGAGCCCGATCCGTATGTGCTACATCATCATGCGGATTGGCGCTGATGTATGAACTTTTATACGTAGCTGCATCCTGCCGTTTGCCTATAACGTTGGCCTGTGTCAACCGGGCACTTTCCGGGCCAATTAATATTAACCATGATTATTCTGATTCGATGGGAGCCCGAGATGCAGGTTGGATTCAAATCTATGCCGAAAATAACCAGGAAGCCTATGATAACTTCATTATGGCTATGCCCATTGGCGAAAGTCCAAGCATACGCTTGCCGGTTATGACTTGTATGGATGGATTCATTACCAGCCATGCGGTAGAAAACATTGAACTCCTGGATACAGACGTGGTGCGCAATTTTGTGGGGGAATATAAGCCGGAGAATTACCTGCTGAAAAAAGAAAATCCGCTGGCGGTAGGACCCTACGACATAAGCGCCTATTACATGGAACACAAAGTCCAGGAGGCGGAGTCTATGAAGGCTGCTAAAGCCCGCATAAAAGAAGTAGCCGCAAGGTTCGCTAAGATTTCCGGGCGCAGCTATAGCTTATTTGAAGAATATCGGATGGAAGATGCACAATATGCGATAGTTTTAATGGGTTCTACGGCTGGTACTGCCAAAGCAGCGGTTGACAAGCTGCGGCAGGAAGGAGTAAAAGCCGGGTTGATAAAAATAAGAGTATTCCGACCTTTTCCGGGGGAGGAACTGGCTCAGGCCCTGGCTAACACCCGGGCGGTAGCCGTGATGGATAAATCCGAGGGCTTTTCCGGCAACGGAGGGCCGCTTTTTACTGAAACCCGCAGCGCTTTATATGATCTAAAAGATCGGCCTTATCTGATTGATATAGTTTTCGGGCTGGGTGGACGTGATATTAAGATTGAAGATATTGAGAAGGTTTTTTTAAGGCTGGCCAATATTGCTGCAAGCGGCGAATTGGGGCCAGTATATACCCATCTGGGGCAGAGGTCAAAGGAGGATGTTAAATGAGCACGGTATATAACCTGAAAAGGGAAGTAGAAAAGCCGGTTCGTCTTACTGGCGGGCATAGACTCTGCGCCGGCTGCGGTGCGGGGGTTATAGTAGCAGGGGTTCTGCGGGCCCTGGATAAAGAAGACCGGGCAGTTGTGGTTAATGCTACCAGTTGTCTGGAGGTTTCCACCTTTATGTATCCTTATACAGCTTATATGGACAGTTTTATTCATTCCGCATTTGAAAACTCCGCGGCTACCTGTTCCGGAGTGGAGGCAGCATACAACTCTTTGAAACGGCAAGGCAAGGTAGAGGGAAATGTTAAATTCATTACTTTTGCAGGTGACGGCGGCACATATGATATAGGATTTCAATCCCTGTCAGGAGCTATGGAACGAGGCCATGACATGGTTTATGTCTGTTATGATAATGAAGCTTACATGAATACCGGGATCCAGCGCTCATCTTCCACGCCTCAATTTGCCCGTACCACAACTACACCTATTGGAACGGCCCAAATAGGCAAGAAGCAGAACAAAAAAGATCTGACTGAAATTTTGGTGGCCCACAATATCCCGTATGTGGCCCAGACAGCTCCTATCGGTAATTTTAGAGATCTTCACACCAAGGCCTATAAAGCCATTTATACGGAAGGGCCGTGTTTTATGAACATTCTGTCACCCTGTCCCCGAGGATGGGATTATCCCATGGCTCAACTGGCGGAGATAACCAAACTGGCAGTTGATACCTGTGTATGGCCCCTTTATGAAGTGGAAGAAGGAACGTGGCGATTGACCTATAAACCCAAAAAAAAGCTGCCGGTAGAAAAATTCCTGCAACTTCAGGGGAGATTCAGTCATATGTTTCAGAAAGGCAATGAGTGGATGATTGAAGAAGCGCAAGCATATGTAGATAGTAAATGGGAACGATTGCTTGAGCATACTGGGGAATAGAGCTATTCCTGGGAATAAATCCAAAAAATATGGTATGATAACGGTTAAGAGGGAGGGTTGCCTTTTGGAACAGACAATTTTTACCAACAACAACATTATATCCTGGCTGAATTATTTTTCCCAGCATGCTCCGATTAATCTGGCTAAACTTAAGATGTTGGATATAACCGGGAAGAACAGGAACCTTATTCCGACGGTTATGAGCAACCGGGCAGTTTTAGTATTTACTGATGCTGGACATCCGGATATTTTTTATGATATGTGGAATGCAGAATTGGGAGACTGTGATATTTGGTATAATGAAGGATCTGATCCTTCAGGAGAGATCAAACATGACAAGGTTTGTGATATGATTAACCGGGGCATTAATGCATCAGCAGCCATGTTGATCCTTAATCCAAATGCGGCTACGAATTATCATATTGGGATAGAGAATAGCCGTTTTTCTTGCGGCTCGGTTCAGTATGTGTGCCGGGAAGTTCGGGCGGTCATAATGAACAAGCTCAACCTTAGAGATCAGGACAATATTTGCATTATTTCCGGGGAGAGTATTGCGGTAGAATCAGCTATGATTGCAGGTGAGGGCTGTATTATCGCGGTAGAATATGACCGCCGGGATCGAATTACCATGAAAGAAAACACGGAAAAATTTGGGCTAAATAACATAACCATCGTTGAGTCACTGGAAGATAAGGTCCTGGCAGAACTACCGGTGCCGGATATAGCATTTATTGTAGGGTCGCCCAGGATTGACAGTGAAATAAAAAGACTTTTAGCTATTAATCCGGCCATGAATTTTGTAATCTATACGCTGGACTTTGAAATTCTCAACTCTCTCCCGGCCTTATTTAAAGAAAATGGCCTGGAGCGCACCGAGGCAATACATGTAGCGGTATCGCGAGTCAACAGCAAAAGAATGATAGAGCCATTCCCTGCGCCCTGGCTTATCTCTGGCCAAAGCATAAAGGGATAGTATGCTTTATAACCCGCAGAGAACCCCGGGTTTTTTATATCGTATACTTTGAAAAGCGCGGGGTGGCTGCCTTTATTATAAAACGGATTCGGAGCCGTATGGGATCAACTGGTCTTATACGGCTTTTGTTGAGCTTGGGAAAGAATTTGTGTAATAACAATATAGGATCTGCGCAAATGTTGGATATACTATGTATAAGGATCCTTTAGAGGGAATTAGCCTTAAGCAGATATCAAGTATACATTTACCGCATAGATAAATGATGTTAAAATAAAATGGTTGGTTTCAAATTTTAACAAATTCATGCTAAAAGGAGATTAGAATAGATTATGAGCAGATT
>JAQVWS010000018.1 GCA_028709585.1 Syntrophomonas sp.
TATGGTAGCTGAGTTGGATGAGATGGGTACACAGACTGTACTGCTTACCGGTGATAACCGCAAGACGGCTGATTATTTTGCGAAAAAAGTTGGCATTACCTCAGTGCGAGCAGAATTACTACCAGAGGAGAAGGTGCAGATCATTGTACAATTGCAACAGGAAGGTAAGTCTGTCTGTATGATTGGTGATGGCGTAAATGATGCCCCTGCCCTTAAAACGGCATCTGTAGGGGTTGCGATGGGGGCCATGGGCAGTGATATTGCCGTGGAGGCCGCAGAAATTGCCCTAATGAGCGATGACATTTCCAAAATACCGTATCTAAAACGGCTTTCCAATGCAACAGTACGCACCATAAAATTTGGTATTTCTCTGTCACTAGTTATAAATTTCGTAGCAATTTTAATGTCATTTATTGGATGGTTGACCCCTACAACCGGTGCATTGGTTCATAATGCAGGTTCAATACTGGTGGTATTGATTGCAGCATTACTATATGATCGAAAGTTTGATTAGTTTATTATCCAAGAATCCAGTAGGTGGAATAATTGATCAAACAGCACCATTGACAAAGTGACAAGAATTTAGAAGTTTGGCGAGTTAAGGCTTATTGCTAGAATGAGACTAATCCAGCGGGATTGTTATCATTTTTACAATAGGCCGTTTTTATAGAGATTATGGAGGTGCCAATATGTTAGACTTAAGAAAAATTCAGGAACAGGTTATTTACGAAGCAGTTAATCGCGAAAGCGATGACGAAACAGCAAGAGCGAGCAGTTTTTAACCAGCGGAATCTGAGATAATATCTGCTTGCCAGGCAATAATTATATCTTGAGTATTCCACTTATATCTAGGATTACAACAAAGGATCAAACATGAAATGGAATGAGTTCAATTGGGTAAATCTTTGATATGTGATGGAGGCAACCTAATGTGAATAAAAGCAAGTTGACTATGAAAGGAATTATAATAGTTGCACTATTTATAGTAGTGGTATCAGCGATGCCTGTAGAAGCTCAAACATTTTTAACAACGGAAGAGCAGGATTATATAAATAGAAGCAATATCATAGAGGCCGTATCCGTCCAAGGTGGAGCTCCGCTTCAATATGCTGATGCGAATGGCCAGGTTCAGGGTATTTCTAAAGAAGTTTTAGAAGAAATATCGGATATGACAGGGATGGTCTTTGAATATCAACTGTATGATACCTTAGATGAAGTTTTCAATTCTGGTGCTGATATAGTCTTTGGCATACCATACAATTATGCAACTGAGGATATGGTTATGTCGCTGCCTTTCTTGGAATCTGAGACAATATTATACCTAAATTCTTCGGTAGACCCCAATGAACTGGACGATAAGAAATTTGCTGCTACCGAAGGTGCCAACATACCAGAAGGTATTAAGGAAGAAAACGCAATTTATTTTGCAACCCGAGAAGCGAGTCTGGATGCAGTAGAAAGTGGGCAGGCTGATTATGGTTATGGAAATGCATATTCAGTTGCGTTTTATATGCTGCAAAACAGCTATACAAATATAATCACAGTTCCCAGGGAAAAAGAATCAAGAGAGTATTGTATAGGTTTTCTTAAGGACAATGAAATACTACTTTCTATTATAAATAAATCGATTGCTTCAATAGATGAAACCCATATGAGGACCTTGATTTTAAACGCAACAACTCAAATTGATCGGGAAATTACAATCCCCATGATTATAGATGCCTATGGCATACAGATATTTGGAGCTATCTTTTTGGTTATGGCAATATTGTTACTGAGCATCGTTCATAATATTCGGGCAAAAAATGAGCTTAAACTTCAATATGAAAGATATCAGATGCTTTCACAAACATCAAATGAGTATTTATATGAATATTATGTAAGAACTAAGCACCTGGAGTTATCAAAGAACTGTATTCAGTTATTTGAGAATAGTGATAACCTACAGGAATTTGAAGCTGTATTTAAGCAAACAATAATTAATGCTGAAAACACCATGCCAATAATAGAATTAACTATTGCTAGAGGGGAAAAAGGTTTATTCAAGTCGGTAAATTCACTTATTTATGATGATAAAGGAAGAGTTTATTCTATTATTGGAAAGTTGATAGATGTTAGTGAGGAAGAAGCAGAGAAGCAGGAACTTATTAAAAAGTCGGAAATTGATGGATTAATAGGCTTATACAATGCCAGCACTACAAGACACCTTATTACGGAGAGTATAATAAATGCCGATTTAAATGCAACAGATGCTCTTATCCTAATAGATTGCGACAAATTTAAAGCTATTAATGATACCTATGGGCATTTGCATGGGGACAAAGTTTTAGTAAATATAAGCAAGGGCTTGAATCAGACTTTTAGAAAAACAGATATTATAGGGCGAATTGGCGGAGACGAACTTTGCGTATATATGCGGGATATTTCTTCACCAGATTTTGTTGTTTCAAAATGCGAACAGCTTATGGCTCTAATTCAGGAATTAAACCGAGATTACCCTGTTACCCTAAGTATAGGGATATCATTGCGAAGCGATGAGAAATCTTATGATGAATTATTTGCAAAGGCTGATAATGCTTTATATGAGGCTAAGAAAAAAGGAGGGGCTCAGATGCAATTTTCCTAGCTGGTCAATGCTAGTGATTTAATTACAAACGCAGGCGGAAATCTCTATTGGCAAGGGAGATAAAGACAATCTGCCCGACGACGTGAAAGCCGCCATCGGCGACAAACCGCTTATCCAGCTCACGTTGTCCATCGATAGTAATCAGACAAACTGGAGCAATCCCGACGCGCCTGTTACTGTAAGCATACCCTATACCCCGACAGCGGCAGAGCTTGCTAATCCCGAAAGCATTGTCATATGGCACATCGGCGGCAGCGGCAGGGCGGTTTCCGTGCCCAACGGGGTAGATTGGAGAAGTAATAATGGGTAATACGGACAAGTTTGAAATGATAGCTAATAGATATGACACTTCCGAAAGAATCCAAATTGCAAAAGTGGCCGCAGATGCCATTCGTGAATATTAGTTGACTCTAATAACAAGAAGGCTATTGATTTTGGGTGTGGAACTGGTCTTGTCGGAATGAAATTGTTAAATGATTTTAATTCTATGCTATTTCTGGATACATCGCCAAATATGCTTAATCAAATAGAGCAAAAAATTTCTAATTCTAATATACAGAAAGCAGCTACATTATGCTTTGACTTTGAAAAAGGTAGTCTTTCGAATTTACATGCCGATTATATTTTTATGGTTCAGGTTCTACTCCATATAAATGAGGTTGAGTTAGTTTTATCAAGATTATATGATGTTCTAAATGTAGGAGGGCATTTAGTAATCGTAGATTTTAATAAAAATGAAGAAATAGTCTCTGATATGGTTCATAACGGGTTTGATCAGGTGAAGCTAACCGAAATTATGACGGAAATAGGATTCAGAGATATTCAATCCAAAACTTTTTATTCTGGAAGTAAAATATTCATGGGTTATGATGCCTCTATGTTTATTCTTGATTCTCAGAAATAGAGTTAAAAAATATTTTGACGGTGTTACCTTTGAGGAAATTATTACCGGCGATAAAACGACAGATGACAGTTACATCTGGACAGTGCCTAATATTTCGGAACCCACAGTACAAATTTTCCTCCGGGCAGAACCATGCTGCCGCTGCAATTTATAGCCCGACAACCTGGACTGTAAAGTCGATTGGGACGATGTTAACAAAGAAGCATGGGTTACCTATCCGAAATAAGTAACCCTGTACCATACGAAACCAACAGCAACCCCGCCAGGATCAATTCTGGCGGGGGTTTGGGTTGGGGAAGCAAGGGGAAGCAGGGCATGATGTTATTAACCCAAGAACCTGGGGTAAGATCCTGTTATACGAAATATGAAACTGTGTGGTAATATAGAGTTATTTCGTTGGATAATAGATTAAAAAGGAGGATTTATAAATGGGAAAAGCTACACAAGATCTCCGCAATGAGCACGATGCCATCCTTCATGTTCTGCAAATACTGGACAAAATGATGCAGACCGATAACAGCGAACCTGACGCACTGCTTCAATATTACGGTGAGGTGGTTTATTTTCTTAAGATATTCGCAGACGAATGCCACCATGGCAAGGAGGAGGACTTTCTATTCAAGGAACTTGTTAAAAAAGAAATTCCTGACGCTGGAGGCCCCGTGGGCGTAATGCTTCATGAACATGCTCAAGGCAGGGAATACATTGCACAGATGAGCCGCAGTTTTGATAAAAATAATATTGAGGAGTTCAATAACGCTGCTGTTCTATACCGGGACCTGTTGCGTCAGCATATTGAGAAGGAAAACAATGTACTTTTCATGATGGCGGATAAAGTGATAGATGAGCAAGAACAAGATCTTCTGTTCGAACAATTTGAGCAGCATGAAGAGAATGTCATAGGGCATGGCGTACATGAAAAATTGCACGCCATGATTGAAACCTGGGCAAAGGCTTTTGGCGTTTAATCATATTCAACGGTCTATAAAAGGAGGAGAAAAGATGACGAACTTAACATTTAACGAGGCAAAGAAAAAGCATTTTCAGACACTGAAACAATATGTACCGATTGTAGCAAGAGTTCATGGAGGTAATCACCCGGAATTTCATGAAGTTCGCAACTTGTTTGATACAATTATTGAGAAAACCAAAGCAGCGGAGACCCAAAAACCTGATTTAAACCAAGAGTTTGCCAAATTGCGTGAGATCACCAATAATTATACAGTTCCCGGAGATGTCTGCGAAAGCTATGAGGCTGTTTACAGCATGTTAGCCGCAATAGATAAAGCTTACCAGGCCTAAGACATCACGGAGAAGCACGGGGACGGTTCTTTTGCTTCCAGCTAAACTTTCCCGTGCTTTTTTTGCATCTAATCCTGCAATTTATATGGACTTTTCACACAGTTTGACGTCCATTTGTCACCTTTCATCTAAGAATTATTATGGGTGTAATTGATGCTGAATTTTACGAATAATATACATATAATAACAACAGACACATTTACGATGTGGTTAGAAATATAGAAAACATCTATCTACAATAGTATAAAATTATAATGATAACTAATTATATCTACAAAAGGAGGAATCAAAATGGCTCAATTAAATGATGATGTGAAAAAGGTCTTGCAGAATGCAGAAATGTGGGTATTAGCCACCGCTGATCAAAGTGGCGTTCCTAATGCAGTCCCAATTAACTTTGTAAAAGTTCTAAGCGACAGCCAAATAATGCTGGTTAATAATGCCATGAAAAAAACTATTGTCAATATTAAAAATAATCCTAATGTGGCTGTAACTGTATGGCATGAACATGAAGGTTATCAAATTAAGGGCAAGGCTATTATACAAACAGATGGTGCTAATTTTGAAGATGGAGTGGCTCTAGTTAAGAAAGAAAAACCCTTTTTAGACCCCCAAGGGGTAGTAATTGTTAATATCAGTGAAATTTACATTACAACACCTGGGCCCGATAATGGTAAACAGCTTTAAATACTGAGTGCAGATATCTCTTTCGTTTATTATTTTTAAATAATATAAATTTGACTTTTACCCTCCTGGATTTTTTACAGGAGGGTTATTTAAATATAGGTTACACGGGGGTAAACATTGTAAAAGTGTAAAACCATAACACTGGTAATACAGTTGCAAATGATTCAGCAATAATATACCAAACTCTCAAAAAGCCTTTAAGGTCAGATAGATAGAACTATATGATGGGAGATAATAAGTCTGAAATAGATATCTAGAAGTGCCTGCGAAATAAAGGGCACAACAAGAAAGCCATCAGTTGATGACTTTTTAAAAAGATATGGATCAGCAGGAGATCAAGATGCTACCTTAATACGGAAACCTTGAGTTTTAGCCAAAAGAATAGCTTGTTCAATCGTGATTTCACGGTTTACTGGAAGAACATCAGCTTTTCTATACAAATCAGCATTATACGGTTCTTTCTTTTTAAGAATATTGTAAATAGCTGTAAGAAGCATTCTTGCAACAGCAATGATAGCCCTTTTGTGACCGCGACGCATTTTAAGTCTTAGATAGCGGTTACGGATTTCCGGATGCTTAACGCTTTTGACTACAGCGGTGGCACACTGTACCAGAAGCGGCTTAATGTAACAGCCAGCTCTTGAAATCCGTACCGATTTTTTCTTTCCGGCACTTTCGTTATTGGTAGGTGTAAGCCCTGCCCAGGAGCATAGATGCTTAGCTGTTGGAAACACGTCCATATTGACACCTATTTCGGAGACCACAGCGATAGCCGAAAAAGCGCTCTTAAAGGACGGAACAGTTAAGATTAAATTAATCTCCTCAGAGTAGGGAGAAGAGAGAGAGAGAGTATAATTTCTTCAAGCTCAGCCTTACGTGATTTAAGATCTTCGTAGTGGTGCTTAATTACTCTAATCTTTTCAGCTTGTTCAGGTGTTATAAAACCGTCAATAGCAAGCTCTAGTTCAGAAAGTTTGTCTTTCATCGAACCGTGAATGAGCGGTTCAATATCAAAACGGTTGTCCAAGTAGAAAAGCGATGGCTTTTGTAGGTGGTAACCCCTTTGTTTGAAGACGCAACACAAGCAACAACGAAGGTTTTGTGGACATCAATGCCACAACAGATTGGGTAAACGATTTTTAAAGCCATAGGGGAACTCCTTTCCAAGAATTAAAGGGATAGACAGCATTGACTGATTGCCTGGCAATAAACGAGTAATGTTTAAACAAAGATAAGTCTGCGTGCTCTAAGTCACACTTATTTGTGCTTGGAAAGGCAATCTACACATATAAAAATGCGGTCACTCCAATTTTGGAGCAGCCCACTCGCCTCCTCGTGATTTGTAGTTAACTGTTATCCCTATGGTTGTAGGATAGTAAAAAAATAGCTCGGCACCAATATGTTTCATTGCGTTTTGTGCCTTGAGCGAAGCGAAAGGAATGGATATAAAAATGAAAACAATAGGATTGCTTGGCGGAATGAGCTGGGAAAGTACAGTTACTTATTATCAAACCATAAATGAAATAGTGAGGCAAGAACTGGGCGGATTACACTCGGCCAAAATTCTGCTGTATAGTGTAGACTTTTCTGAAATTGAGGCGTGTCAGGCAGAAGATGATTGGGAGAAAAGTGCAGATATTTTATCCTCAGCAGCTATTAATCTAGAAAAGTCCGGTGCGGATTTTATTGTAATCTGCACCAATACTATGCACAAAGTAGTTCCCCAAATTCAAAGCAGGGTTGGGGTTCCTATTATACATATCGCAGAAGCAACAGCGGATGAATTGAAACAGCACAATATTACTAAGGTAGCACTGTTAGGGACAAAATATACCATGGTCCAAGATTTCTATAAAGACAAGCTAAAAAAAGCTGGGATAACGGTTCTTATACCGGATGAACAAGGAATCGAAACGGTAAATAATATTATCTATAATGAATTATGTTTGGGTATTACATCGGAAAAGTCGAAAGCAAAATTACTCAGCATTATTGATCGAATTGCAAAACAGGGTGCACACGGAGTAATTCTCGGCTGCACGGAAATCGGTATGTTAATCAAACCCCAAGATACAGAATTACCTGTTTTTGATACAACCCATATTCATGCTTTAAAAGCTGCTAAATTATCAATAGAAGAATAACTATAAAATTTGCTACAAAGGTAAGAAAAATTTCGCCTAATATTTCATTCTCATATGCAAGTAGGTTTAGCCTTTAACCTCGGAGTATGAATACCTTTGCAATTCCTCAAAATATCATCTATCAGGATGAACCAGATTTCTTTTGCCAGAATGAAAGTCGGATCGATACTTGATTCGCAAATTAAAAGGAGAGCTGTTTATGAAAAATGTGGTGATAACTGGCAGTACTCGTGGAATTGGCTTTTGCATGGCAAAAGAGTTCCTGCAAGCCGGATGTAACGTTACTCTTTCCGGCCGGGGCCAGATCTTGCCGGAATCAAATCATAATGAGCTGAAGTCTTTGGAGACGAAATACATCTATATTCAATGTGACGTCCAGGAAAAGGCCAGCCTGCAAAATCTCTGGGATGCTTCTATAACCCGGTGGGGGAGTGTAGATATATGGATCAATAATGCGGGACAAAATACGCCGTACCTGTTTTCCTGGGAAACGGGCGAAAAGTACACTGCAAACGTCATTAAGACCAATGTTGCCGGCATGATATATGGTTCTCAAATTGCAGCAGCGGGAATGTTAAAACAACGCCAGGGCGCAATATATAGCATGGAGGGTTTAGGCTCCAACAACATGATACAGCCCAAGACCATACTTTATGGAACCACCAAGTGCGCATTAACCTACTTTATGAAAGGTCTTGCCAGAGAACTGGATGGCACTGGAATAATAGCGGGACGATTATCCCCCGGAATGATGTTGACGAATTTCATTACCAAAACGCCGGACGGAGAACAGTCAGAAGTCATATCGGAAGAAAGGTTTAAGAAGATATTTAATATATTAGCAGACAAACCTGAAACCGTGGCAAAATTTTTTGTACCTAAAATTCTTAGTAACACTAAAAATGATGTCCAGATTAATTGGATGACAAACAGAAAGGCCGCATGGCGTTTTATCACTGCAAGGTTTCGAAAAGAAAAACTGATATAGCACAATAATTAATGGGCGTAGCCTAATATAAACATATACATACCAGAAGGGGATTTGATTATGGAAATTAAATCAGTATCAATTATTGGCCTGGGAGCATTGGGTATCTTATTTGGCAGTCTGCTGGCACCGAAAATGCTGCCTGGTGATTTAAGATTTATTGCCGATCAAGAAAGAATAGACAGATATATAAATCAAAATATTTATTGCAACGGAGAGGAATGCAGCTTTAAATACGTAACTCCCCAGGAAAAGTGTGAACCGGCCGACCTGGTTATATTCACTGTAAAAGAGCGTGATTTAAAAGATGCTATCCCTGCGGCGGTTAATCAAATAGGTGAGAAGACCATAATATTATCAGCATTGAATGGGATAAGCAGCGAGGCTATTATTGGCCGGACATATAGCATGGAAAAAATACTGTATTGTGTAGCTCAGGGAATGGATGCAGTAAAAGTGGGTAATAAATTGACATATGAACATACGGGAATGCTGTGTATTGGAGACCGTGAACCCGGTATAATTTCTGCCTCAGTTAAGAGGATGGCTGATTTTTTTGATAAAGTGGGATTTCCTTATGAGGTACATACCGATATGTACCGGCGGTTATGGGGCAAGTTGATGCTCAATGTGGGAGTCAATCAAACTGTTGCCTTATATGAAACAAATTACGGAGGAGTTCAACAGGCTGGGCCAGCCCGGGATACCATGATATCAGCTATGCGAGAGGTTATGTCCTTATCTGAAAAGGAAGGAATTCATCTTAATGAAGAAGATTTGAATTATTGGCTGCAGGTGTTAAGCACCTTAAACCCAGAGGGTAAACCCTCCATGCGGCAGGATATGGAAGCCGGGCGTTATAGTGAAGTGGAATTATTTGCGGGTACAATACTTAAACTTGGTAAAAAACATGGTGTGCCTACACCGGTAAATAAGATGCTTTACGAGCAGATAAAATTTGCTGAAGGTCAATTTTAAGAATAATCTATCGAAAAAAAGGGAAATTAGCACTAGCGGCGAACTGGTATTATGGACAATTTAAAAAATGCTCCGAACTGGTCAGCCTAAGGTTGTGCGTAACAATGATGGTTAACCGGTCTAGTCTTAAAATGACGAGGGTATATCTGGAAACAGTTATGCCTCCCATTGTGGAAAGGGGGTTGTATGCATACATTTTTGTGGCCAGACGACTTCTGTAGTCTGGTTTATTTTATGCTTTTTTGTGCATAAGAGCTGGATTATGCTTGGAAAGTCGTCAGTCTAATACCTGTAACAATTCACCAGGCCACATAATCCAAACAAAAAACGTTGGTGGGCAGGATGTTTAAACTAATAGCCAACTGTCAGGCAGGATTCCATTGCTCTAGGCGAATTATGGCTCGCATCCCAATTTTATCCCGATAAAATTAACAAAGCTGAAGTAGAAAAGAAAGCCAAAGAGTTCTACAAAGAATTTTATGGTATTGAGTTTAAAGGTACTATTTAGTTAAGTGCGTACAGATATTATGATGAATCGAAGATTAATAAAAATTGGCCTGTTTTTTATTTTTATTCTTTTGCCAATGATTATTGTCGTCGTATCCCTGATGATAGGGCCATATAAGATTGGCCCTATCGAATTTTATTATATAATCATCGGCAAGCTAATAGGCAAAGAATTAGTGGATAATGAAATTGCGGTTAAAATGATTTGGATGATAAGAATGCCCAGGGTATTGGGAGCGATATTGGTGGGAGCGGCGTTATCCGTAGCAGGTGCAGTATTCCAGGGAATTTTCAGGAATCCGCTGGCATCGCCCTATACCCTGGGGGTTTCTAATGGAGCAGGATTTGGGGCAGCTGTTGCTATTCTTATAAGTACCGGTTCTATTACCAGTCATTTCTTAATTCAAACATCATCGCTGGCCTTTGGTCTGGTTGCAGTAGGTATTACATTTGTACTGGCTTCAAAAGGGCGAAGGTCGACGGTTACGTTAGTATTGGCAGGAATGCTGGTAGGATCTCTGTTTGCATCTTTAGTGGCTTTAATAAAATTTGTGGCCGACCCCTATGAAAAGCTGCCTCAGATCGTATTTTGGCTGATGGGATCGCTGTCGGCAGTGACTTATGAAAAATTAATGATGATCCTGCCGCTTTACATTGTTTCGTTATTGGTAATATTTTTATTGCGTTGGCGAGTTAATATTTTATGTTTAGGGGATCAGGAAGCTACTTCATATGGAATTAATATAAAACTATACCGAGGGATTATCATTGGGGCTTGTACGGTATTAACTGCTCTTGTAGTATCTATAGCAGGCATTATTGGATGGGTTGGAATCGTAATACCTCACCTGGCCAGAATAATTGTGGGGCCTGATTTCAGAAAACTGGTGCCGGCAAGTTTTTCTTTAGGAATAAGCTATGTATTGTTAGTTGATTTTATATGCAGAAATCTAACGGCAGCTGAGATTCCGCTGGGAGTAGTGACCGGAATCATTGGAACCCCGATCTTTATTTACTTCATTTATAAAGGAAAAGTGAGATGGGAATGAAACTAGAGGTAAAAGATTTATCATTTTCCTATGACGGATGCCGTATGATATTTGAAGATATCTCTTTTCAGTATCATACTCCGGCTGTATTTTCTATTTTAGGGGCAAATGGTATGGGGAAAAGCACCTTGTTAAAATGTATTATTGGTGAATTAAAGGCCAGGAGCGGCAGTATTTTAATTGATAGTATTGAAGTGGGAGAATACAGTACAAGAGAACTTGCTAAGAAAATTGCCTATATTCCGCAGAATCATTATCCGATTTTCCCTTTTCTGGTTATTGATATTGTCATGATGGGACGAGCATCCAGAATGGGATACTTCTCAAATCCCGGTAAAGAAGAAACTGAGATTGCCATGGAAAAGATGGAATTTTTAAAGATTGCCCATCTAAAAGACAAACCATATACCGACATATCAGGTGGCGAAAGACAACTGGTAATGATAGCTTCAGCATTAACCCAGGAGCCGGAGTTATTAATTCTTGATGAGCCAACTGCCCACCTTGATTATGGAAACCAATACCGCTTTATTCAACTAATTAAAAAGCTTACGTTAAACGGAATGGGTATTTTAATGACAACACACTATCCCGACCATCCCTTGGAGTTAAAAGGGGTAAGCGCTATTTTGAAAAATGGTAAAATGGATGTGGTAGGATCATCTGAAGCAGTAATCACTAATGAGAATCTAACAGATTTATATGATATTAATGTTACAGTAGAGACCTTTGGTGATAAAAAAATTTGTATACCTGGAGGGCCTTATGGTGAGCTTAAGCGATAGGTCAAATAAATATTGGTCTGGCAGGGCGTCGGAGTTTAGCGGCCTGCGGATGAAAGATTATGAGTCTTCGATGAGAAGTGCATATGAAAACTTTTTGCTGGCATTTTTACCTGATAATAAAAAAGGAATAAGTGTGTTGGATCTGGGAACGGGAGCTGGATTCTTTGCGATTATATTAAGAAAGCTTGGCTGCCAGGTAACCGCAGTAGACTTTTCTTCGGAAATGTTAGCCCAAGCTGAGATAAATGCGCAGGAAAAAGATGCGCGAGGCATTTCGTTTATAGAAATGGATGCTCAGAATCTGACTTTTCCTGATAATTCTTTTGATTTTATTATTACCAGAAATGTAACCTGGGTGGTTGAGGATGCCGAGAAGGTTTATTACCATATGCACCGGGTGTTAAAGCCGGGTGGAACAATGATTAATTTGGATGCAAATTACGGAAAAAGTTTTAAAGAATCTGATGATAAAGGTGAAACTCCCACCCATCCAACCCAGACCCTGGAACAGTTAAGGGAGAGAAATGCTATTGCTAAAGAATGCAGTATATCAAAAGAAAAACGTCCTAGTTGGGACGTGGACCTATTAATAGATTTAGGAGTAAGTGATATCTGGGTTCATTTAGATTTAGATAAAAAACTGGGTCTGGAAGCTGCCAATTGTCCATATATCAGTGCGTCAAATAACACCAAGTCAAAAATATTTGTTGTGGTGGCAAAGAAAATATAATAATGGTTAGTAAAGGACATTAACGGTAGATACTTTATA
Organism: Syntrophomonas sp.; assembly: GCA_028709585.1. Classification (GTDB taxonomy): domain Bacteria; phylum Bacillota; class Syntrophomonadia; order Syntrophomonadales; family Syntrophomonadaceae; genus PHAA01. The sequence continues at coordinate 12,740 of JAQVWS010000018.1, forward strand.
TTGAGGGGGTTAGGTTACACTGGGGAACGTCCCGGTGTAACCTGATTATCATTGACATGAAACGGCACGCATATTAAAATAAATTATGCCATTAATTGAAAGGAAGGTTTTAATAAGCAATGATTGCTAATCCACTCTATGCTTAAAAGACAGCGAGGTTGCTGTTATATTAATTAATTAAGCTGGATTGGATAGGTATGCCCTTTAACAAGTACTATCTCTTCTATAGATTTAAAGCCATATTATGGAATAACCGTATTTTAATTAGTCCGATTTTATGTTGGGGCCGAAATATGCGGTATTGAGAAGGTATACAAAAGTGTAATTGATCCTCTCCAGCTGGTCTGGAGGTTTTTTTTTGTTAGTGGCACAGATGAAGGGTATCAAAAAGCATTACAACGATAGACTGATACTGATGGTTGACGATTTCAAGATATATAATAATGACCGGATTGGCATAGTGGGGTTAAATGGTTCGGGCAAGACCACATTCCTTAATATTCTAACCAATCGAGGAATACCAGATGAAGGCACATCGGTGATTTACGGGAAATATGCCTATATAACCCAGCTGGGCGACGAAGAAAAAAGCGATATAGACGGTTATGCAGCCAGCAGGTTTGGTGTAGGCTATTTGCAGCATGAAGATTTAAGCGGAGGCGAAATTACCCGGCTTAAGATAGCCAGGGCTTTGAGCCAGGATAATGCGCTGATCATAGCAGATGAACCGACCAGCAATCTTGATCAGGAAGGTATAGAATTGCTGCAAAAAGAGCTGAGATGTTATGATGGTGCAATCCTTATGGTATCTCATGACAGAGAATTCCTGGATGCAATCTGCAATGAAATACTGGAAATAGAAAACGGGGAAATAAGGCTATATAAAGGCAACTACAGCAAATACAGATTATTAAAGGAAAAAGCGAGGGAGCGGGCTGAATTTGAATATGAGCGGTATGTTTCCACAAAGAGCAGGTTGCAGGAAGCTGTAGAGAAGAAGAATAATAAAGTTAATACCATGAAAAAAGTACCCAAAAGGATGGGAAACGCAGAGGCCAGACTTCACAAAATGGGCAATCAGGATGCAAAAGCAACTATTGCCAGACAGATTAATGCCATCAGGACCAGGATAGAAAAACTTGAGGTAAAAGAGAAGCCTAAGAAATTGCTGGGAATAAATGTGGATATACAAAAAAACAAACCACTTCATGTCAAAGTGGTAGCTTGGTCTGATGAACTCAATAAAAGCTTCGGAGATAAAATTATTTTTCAAGATGCGCAATTTAGTGTGTTTAATAACAGTAAAACTGCTGTAATCGGCCCAAACGGAAGCGGCAAGACCACTCTTATCAAGATGATTGTAAATGGTGAACCAGCTGTCAGTAGGGCTGTCGGCTCAAAGATAGGTTACTTCAGTCAGGATATGGATATTTTAGCATGCAATAAGACCCTGCTGCAAAATGTTATGGAAAACAGCTCATATGATGAAACTTTCGTAAGGATTCTCTTGGCCAGGCTTTTATTCAAAAAAGATGACGTTATGAAAAAAATAGCTTCATTAAGCGGCGGCGAAAGAGTGAAAGCAGCTCTGGCTAAAATAATGGTGAGCGATTTTAATTTGCTGGTTTTGGACGAACCTACCAATTACCTTGATATATACTCAATAGAAGCTGTAGAAGAGGCGTTATTAAATTATACAGGTACTGTAATCTTTGTATCCCATGACAGAAGATTTGTTAATAATGTTGCTGATCATATAATTTCTATAGAAAATCAAAAAACCGTATGTTTTAATGGTACATATGAAGAGTACTGCCAGAATATAGAGGTTTCTGCCCAACAAGAGTATATTTCTGCGGACAGAATTATACTTCAGTACCGCATGACGGAAATTCTGGGAAAACTGAGTATGCCATCCAAAAGGGACGACATCGAATTACTCGAAAAGGAATACCAACAGATTCTTAAAGAATTAAGACAAATGCAAAAATGATAAAAGCAAAGATTGCCTCCCGGAATCCAAAAAGCTATAAGGTAAGATAATAAACTGACATTTATAGAGGAGTAAAAATGAAATCAAAAATAATTGCTTGGCTGCTGTTATTAGTTCTGGCATTAACCGCAATTGGGTGCACAAGCCCTGATAAACCTGAAACTATAAGCCAATCGGGAAAAAATGAAATCGTAAAAATTGATAAAAAAGGCGCATATTCCAAGCCAATGGAAGTAGCCGAATATATACATACATACAATCAACTGCCTAAAAACTATATAACCAAGAAAGAAGCGGCGGCTTCGGGCTGGGAAAGCAACAAAGGCAATCTTTGGGAGGTCACTGACCAAAAGAGTATTGGCGGGGATGTTTTCCAGAATCGTGAAGGCAAGCTGCCCAAGGCAAAAGGGAGGCAATGGTATGAATGTGACGTTAATTATTATGGCGGATACCGGGGAGAAGAGCGCCTGATATTTTCCAATGACGGCTTGATTTATTACACCCAGGATCACTATGAAACATTTACGGAGATTACATTTGCAAAGAGGTAATATATTATGAAATATTTGGAGTTAGACGGGGAGAGAATGATATCGGCACAATTAGTCCATCAGTGCCTGGCTGCCCAACTTGATTTCCCGGCCTACTATGGCGGAAATCTGGATGCATTATGGGATGTTCTAAGCACTGTAAGTGAGCCAACACAAATTAAGATAATAAATGCCGCTAAGCTTGCTGAAAATCTTGGGGAATATGGAGATGTGCTTTTAAATTTGATGAGGGAAGCATCAGATTTTAATGATAAAATTAAACTAGAGATATTTTTATGAAAAGAATAAGTATAGTCGTCTGAATGATGAATACCAGGAGGGTTGATAAATGCAGGAATTTGAGAAACTGGGAGTTTTTTATTTAGGTAAGGAATATGATATGGAACAAAGCCAGCTGCAGGATGATTTAGTTCTTTATCAATCGAAAAACTTGACCACCCATGCAGTCATCATAGGCATGACAGGAAGCGGTAAAACCGGACTGGGCATTGGAATACTGGAAGAGGCTGCTATAGATAATATCCCGGTAATAGCTATTGACCCCAAAGGAGATTTGGGTAATCTGGCCCTAAACTTTCCCCAATTACAGGGAGATGATTTCTTGCCCTGGGTAAATCTTAATGAAGCAGCTAATAAGGGCTTTACGGCAGCTGAATATGCTCAAGCCCAGGCAGACTTATGGCGCAAGGGCCTTGCAGACTGGGGACAGGACGGCAACCGTATCCAAAGGCTTCGCAGCGCAGCCGATGTAACCGTATATACTCCCGGCGGCTCTGCCGGACCTGGGGTATCGGTGCTCAAATCCTTCAGCGCTCCCTCGGATCAGGTGAGAAACGATAAGGACGCATTCACGGACCGAATACATATTACTACTACCAGTATATTGTCTTTAATTGGGATAGAGGGTGATCCTTTTACCAGTCGTGAACATATTCTTATCGCCAATATTCTTGAACACGCTTGGAATTTAGGACAGGACCTGGATCTGGCGGCACTTATCAATGCCATTCAAACACCGCCTATGGAAACGGTTGGAGTAATGAACCTGGAAAGCTTTTATCCCTCTAAAGACAGATTTGCCCTGGCAATGATGCTGAATAATCTTCTGGCTTCAACAGGTTTTAAAGCCTGGCTGGAAGGTGAACCGCTGGATGTAAACCGTTTTTTATATAATGATGCAGGTCAACCACGGGTTTCCATATTCTCCATTGCCCATCTTGCTGACAATGAACGGATGTTTTTTGTAACTATGCTTTTAAATGAGGTATTGTCATGGGTACGTACTCAGCCAGGCACCGGCAGCCTTAGAGCCATACTGTATATGGATGAATTGTTTGGCTACCTGCCGCCTACTGCCAATCCTCCTTCGAAGACCCCGCTCTTAACGCTTTTAAAACAAGCAAGAGCCTTTGGGTTAGGGCTGGTGCTATCCACCCAGAATCCGGTTGATCTTGATTATAAGGCCCTTGCCAATGCAGGTACCTGGTTTATTGGCCGCCTGCAGACTGAAAGAGACAAGGAAAGGGTACTGGCCGGATTGGAAGGCGCAGCAGCAGGCGGGAATTTTGACCGGCAGCGCACCGAACAGATACTGGCAGGACTGGGACAGCGCCTATTCTACTTGCACAGTGTCCATGCAGACGAACCTGTGATATTTAATACCCGATGGACACTGTCCTATTTGGCAGGACCTCTCACAAGGGATCAGATAGCCGCACTGCCTAATAATCGCAAAATAATAACCGCATCTACAGGCTTAAGTGATATTGCTGCAGTTAAACAAAACCCTGCTGCCATTAATTTGCCAACAACAGATTTAAACAAATTAGCTCCTGTCCTGCCGCCCCAGATTCAACAGGTATTTATCCCCGCTCTGAGCGGAAATGCTGCAGATCTGGTTTACACACCTGCTGTTATCGGCAGCGCTGATGTACTTTACAACAGCGCCAAAAACGGAGTGGCAATAACTAAGAGCATAACCTTACTGGCACCCCTCAATGAAGGGCCGGTAGTGCTGGATTGGAATGAAGCCCATCAGATTGAACTGGATATTCGCGAATTGGATACTGAACCATTGGCCGGAGCTTCATATGCAGCTTCTCCTGCGGCGGTTGCAGACCCACGCAACTATGAAAAATGGAAAAAGCTTTTTGCCCAGTTTATACGCACCAACATTAAACTCAAGCTTTTCTCCAATCCAAAACTAAAAGTTGTTTCCGAAATAGGAGAGGATGAACGCGATTTTAGGGTGCGAATGCTGCATTTAGCCCATGAGAAGCGTGACGAGGCCTTAGAGGTCTTGACAAAGAAATACTCCTCCAAAATCGATGTGCTGGAAGGTAAACACCGGCGTGCTTTACAGGCGGTTGAGAAACAAAGCGCCATGTCAAATCAGAAAAAACTGGAGGCGGCTGTTTCAACTGGAGCAGCAATACTGGGCGCACTTTTTGGACGAAAAAGTGTAAACGCGACTTCCATATCCCGGGTGGGCACGGCTGTGAAAAGTACCAGCCGCGCTTTAAAGAGCGGCCAGAACATTTCCCAGGCCCAGGAAACCCTGGAGTCTATTGAAAACCAGCTGCAGGAATTACAGATGGAACTCGAACAACAAGTAGAAAAAATATCCAATAATTATGATGTGCTGGCGGAAAATCTGGAAGAGATTGAAATTAGGACAACCAGCGGAAATATAACGGTACATTTGGTGTGTTTGGCCTGGGTTCCAGGGCATTATTCTTCTTCGGAAATCTGATTGTGTTGAGCGTTTTCTAGTTTCCAGCGAAAGTAATCGCTGACCTCTTTAATTATTTCCTTTTTCTTCTCTGAAGATATGGGAGAAGTATTAAGCAAATTATCAATATCTCTCAGTACATCTGAGTATACTGACTTATTGTTACTAATAGAAGTATTATTACCCAACATATAATCTATGCTTACTTGAAAAATGGCAGCAAATTGAATAAGAGTATCATTGTCAGGTTTGCGGCTGCCGTTTTCGTAACTGGTCACAGTGGTTCTGGCTACACCCAGTAAACGAGCTAAATCTGCCTGACTCATTCCTCTCTGCAGTCGTAATTCTTTAATTTTAGCAGCAAAACTGTTCATAGCTTAAAATCCACCCTGTCTTAATATTCGAAAATATAATTATTACTTAACAAATTTAAATGCTTTCTGAAAAAAGAGTACCATATAATTAATAACAAAATAAACAGTAAATCGCGAATGTAATTTAATAAAAATATACCATATAACGATAGAGGCGTTAAGTAAATCTAAGAGTTCAATGACTAGTACCAGACTAAGCACCGGGTACTTATCTGATATTTGAGGTAGCCATGAATAAGTAAGGGACCAACATCTATTGTTATAGCGTTGGCCCCTTACTTTTGTGCGGTACTGTACACTACTTCAGTACCTCCTTTTGGATTTTCCCTGATACCTTGTTTCTGGTTAAGTATTTAGCTGGCGCTAATCAAATCAGAAACCCTTCGGGGATTTACTAGTCCTAACTTATCGTACCGTGCGATACTTAATAATTAGGATAGTCTTGAGAAAAAGACTGCTTCTTCGTTATTGCTATTACTAACCCTCGCCCTAAGTTTCTGTTTAAGCTTTCACCTGAACCTTAACCTGTGGATCCTTACAGCAACACCTTTATTGGGTATGACTGTCGGGAAATAGTAATGAGCTTTAGAAAAAGAACCTTTACTCTCATCCCCTAGATTCAGGGTAGCTAGCACTTCAGCTTGCGCTTATTACTAGTATCTATAATATATTATAGTATGTATGAGCCGTCAATACTTGTGATTGACATCATTTTCTCAAATTTTAGGTTATTCTCCAAGTTGCATATACCTCCGTTAATAAGGCGCCTAACAGTATTTCTTATTGCTCAAAGGGTATAATAACGTATAATGATATAAACCATGCTATAATTCATCACCTTATATTACTAAATAGCAAAGGAGGCAATAATATGACATTAAAAATATCGGATTCCATTACCTGGGTAGGCAAAGTGGACTGGGATCTTCAGACCTTTCATGGAGAGGAGTATTCAACCCATAAAGGATCTACGTACAACTCCTATTTAATTAGAGATGAAAAGAACGTACTCATAGATACGGTGTGGACTCCTTATGCAAACGAATTTGTTGACAAATTACGCCAGGAAATCCCTCTAGAAAAAATTGATTATGTAATAGCAAATCATTCTGAGCCTGATCACAGCGGTGCTTTGTTTGAATTAATGAAACATATTCCTGATACACCTATTTACTGCACTGCCAATGGAGCTAAATTTCTGCGGGGTCAATACCACAAGGATTGGAATTTCCGTGTGGTTAAAACAGGAGACAAGCTGAATATCGGCAGTCAGGATATTATGTTTATTGAAGCGGTGATGCTGCATTGGCCGGATACTATGTTCAGCTATTTAATGAATGACGGGATTCTTTTCAGCAATGATGCTTTTGGTCAGCATTATGCCTCAGAACTGATGTTTAATGATCTGGTGGATCAAGCAGAACTGCAATACGAATGTATAAAATATTATGCCAATATTCTCACCCCGTTCAGCCGATTCGTAGATAAAAAGATTAAAGAATTTATTGGCTTGCAGCTGCCGTTGAATCAGATCTGTCCTAGTCACGGAGTGATCTGGCGCAATGAGCCTATGCAGATAGTCAATCAATATGCTGCCTGGGCAGGTAATTATCAGGAAAATCAAATAACCATTATCTATGACACTATGTGGGACAGTACTAAGAAAATGGCGCAGGCCATTACTCGTGGTATTCTAGCGGCTGATAATACAGTTACAGTAAAATTGTATAACACCTCTCAACGTGACAGAAATGACATAATCACAGAGGTTTTCAAATCACGCGCTATATTGGTCGGGTCGCCTACGGTTAATAGGGGCATACTGTCTTCAGTTGCCGGCATAATGGAAGAAATAAAAGGGCTTTCATTTGCGAACAAAAAGGCAGCCGCTTTTGGTTCTTACGGATGGAGTGGTGAATCTGTCAAAATAATATCGTCATTATTAAAGGAAAGCGGCTTTGAATTGATTAATGAGGGACTAAAAGGCCTCTGGAATCCCGATGAGGCTATTGAAGCCAGCTGTTATCAATTGGGGCAGCAGATAGCCACAGCACTAAAAAATAAGTAATAATATCGATTTCTAAAAATAATACTATTAAAACGAACCGGAGCCGTACTTCTACTGGCTCCGGTTAATATGTGCTAGTCTATTAAAAATGTGGTACTATTTTTCCCGCAGCAATCAGAGAGCTGCAGGGGGGTTAGCAAGTAAACTATATAATAAGCTGAAAAATGTATGATCCTATTGCAAAAAAATATTTATTTTAAAAGCTCATAGTGCATCGAATCACTATAGCTGTTGCCCCAGCTGAATCCTGCCGGTTTAAATGCCTTCTCCCAAAGTATTAGATTGGGATCATTAGGCTCTCGTGCGGGGCTCACATACCGGAAATGATTGGCGGCATTAATATCAATAGCAGTTCCCCAGGAGTGATTGCTTAAACCCTTAGCAGGATTCCAGTTTACATGCCGGGTTACCCAGGTGCCATCCATGGTTTTAATAAGGCTTAAAAGGGGAACTCGTTTGCCGTTTATCGTAGCCGTCCCATTTTTAATATAGGTAAAAGCCTTGATGAAATTATCTGCAGCCAGTTTATGCACCTGTACGTTACGGTTTAGACCCGGCAAATTTATTATCACAATATTATTCTTAGTCCAAACGGGATCTACTTCGATACTTCCTCCCGATAATTCCCGGTAATGGAATTGTCCATATATTCCATTATATTTGCTTATTTTCGGATATTTCCGGGTATCGGTCTGACCCGATCGGGAGACTGTGATATTGCTTGTTTTAGTATTCAAGGCAGCCTTGGAATTGGGGCCAACAATCCCATCTGGTATTAAACCCTGATTTTTTTGGAAATTAACGACTGCATTATAGGTATTGGGGCCAAAGATTCCATCAACTCCATATGTGTTAAATCCCAATCTGGTTAGATCTAGCTGCAACTGTGTTACGTATGTACCGCGGCTTCCCCAAGACATATTTTGTGAGCCATATTCATTGGCCTGAGCCGTTAAAGGGACTGCAACCAATAATAATAACAGCACACCCACGAAGAATAATTGTCTGCTGCGTAATGTGGACATAACCCACTCCCTTCTTACTTTAGATAATACATAATTCAGACTTATTCAGTTAAAAGAGATAAAATTAATAAGAAACGCCGCATATATACGGCGTTTCCTGTACTACTTACAAAATTGTGACCTTTACGGTTTTCTTTCCATATTTAAGTGCCTGTTGATGGGTATCAAAGAAAAGGTCGATGCGGTTCCCTTTGATAGCTCCGCCTTGATCGGCAGCTATGGCATTACCATAACCCTCAACGTATATTTTGGCTCCCATAGGAATAACTTTTGGATCTACTGCCACAATTCCTCGCGCCAGCGGCAGCCCAATGTATGAAGGATATCCATAATAAGGTTTATTACACTCATAACAACCATCATACGCCGTAGCTACCATAGTTATAACCTTACCGCGCGGGGCAGCTGACCCGGAACGGGAAACGCCAGGACTTGGAATAGAAGCTGTAGTGCTGCTTAGTCCCAGAGCTTGTCTGGTTTCTGGGCCAACGATACCGTCAGCATCAAGTGAGGCATCTTTTTGGAATCTGATTACACCCTGATAGGTATTGGCACCAAAGATTCCATCGGCAGTTCCGCACCAGTATCCTCTATTGTTCAGAGCTGTCTGTAATTGTACTACCTCAGCTCCTTGTGAACCCCAGGAAAGATTGGCGGCTGCCATAGTATCATCACTTTTAATTAAGAATAAACCGGTAAAAAATAATGACATTATGAAAATTGGGATTATAAACTTTCTGTTTAACATAAAAACTCCTTTCTAAACTGTTTGTCTAAGAACGGTCATTGCTTCGATCGTCTGATGAAGCAGTTTAGTAGGTAGTACTGCTATAGCATAGTTTAATCACCATTTTTATTCAAACGGGCTATAAGCTATCTGAATTGGACAAGTTGAACTATAGATAAACGTCCTCCAAGATAACATTTCATTCTAATAACTTTTAAGATATCCTAGGCCATGGGATAACCTGTCAGATAAAACGGATATTTAAAAATATTGTTGCGCTGGGGAATACATCAGGACCTTTGGCTGGCAATTATGTTTAGAAGTTTAGTCAGAGAGTGGAACCTTCATGGAAATATATATTGAAAGTTATTTTAGAGCGGCGGTTATTGAAAGTATAAAGTCATAATAATAGCTCCTCCAATGATTGGAGGAGCCGTTTTATAAGGTGGGCGGAGGAAGTTGAGATCATCAAAAAAACTTTGCTTTATACTCTTACGAACACCAAAACCTTTATCAAGATCCGCACAGAACTTTTGCAAAAACAGATAAAAGTATACTCAACGACGAACTTGATCGATCATCTATTGTGGAGAAACAAGCTAGGGTAAACCTCCGACCATCTGTGTTACATGTTCTCCGCCACCTCAATTATAGTATAACCAATTAAATAGTAAATAATTACTTAACTGACAACAAGAAAAAATATATAATAAAGATATAATATCATCAACGATTAAGCAGGAGGTAGTTGTTATGTACGAAACATTATTAATTAATAAAACGGAAGGCGTAATGGTTATAAAATTTAATCGCCCTGATGCTTTTAATGCACTAAATTTGCGAATGAGGGAGGAGCTTTGTCAAGTATTTGAGGAAATAGTCAAGGATGTGGAAACCAAAGCAGTGGTACTTACTGGTACGGGCAAATCTTTCTGTGCCGGGGGTGACGTAAAAGAACAGGGGGAGGGATTTGATGCGATTTCGGGTCGTGATCGTATCATTAATCTGCAGCGTCTGTTTAAACTCATGGTCAATCTCGATAAGCCAATAATATGCGCTGTTAATGGAGTAGCTGTCGGGGCAGGTTTTAATCTGGCTCTGGCGGGGGATTTGATTATTGCGGCTGAGGAAGCCAGGTTCTCGCAGATATTTATTAATCTCGGCTTAATACCTGACTTCGGAGGCATGTTTATTTTACCGCGATTAATTGGACTGGCACGCGCCAAAGACCTGGTATTTACGGGCCGTATGGTTGATGCCCGTGAGGCCAAAGATATTGGCCTGGTGAGCCAGGTGGTTCCTTTAGCGGATTTAGAGACAACCTATATGAATCTGGCCAAAACCCTGGCAACCAGATCTGCTCGAGCCCTGGCCTTTGATAAATCTATCCTTAATCGAAGTCAGAGTATTGATATAGCTACATTGTTGGAATTGGAGTCATTTTCTCAAGGTATATGTTTCCAATCTGAGGAACATAAACAGCTGCTTAAGGCCTTTCTCAATCGAAAAAAATAAGATCTGTGACACGGGCACATTTACCACCAGAACAGAGGATACTTTCTGGTGGATACCGCATTGTTAATGCCATAAGCTATAAGGATCATTATGATAGAGCTTGCTACGACCGGAATCAGAATATAAAATGAACCATGTCCCGCTATGCCAAAATGAGCAATAATCGCAGTTGCACCTCCCGGCGGGTGTAAGGTTTTGGTAACAATCATTAAAAAAGCTGCTAAAACAACAGCTAAAGTGATAGCCCACCAGCTATTAGCCCAAAAATAATGGGTTATAATACCAGCAATTGCCGCCACAAGGTGACCGCCCAGAATATTACGCGGCTGAGCCAGGGGATTATTATAAGAAAAAAATAGCATTACAGCGGATGAAGCAAAGGAAGGAATTAAAAACTGCGCATCATAGCGGTAGCTGATATAGCTGATTATGGCCATACCAAGTAAGATACCCGATAAGGAATAAAGGCTTTCCAACCACAGCGGGATCACGTAGGTATGAGCGCTATATTCTTCTTCTTCTTTTGTTTCAGAATCAATGTCAGACATTATAAAGCCTCCTATATAAATACCTAATATAGTATTCTAATCCAAAAAAACAAATATGTTAACAATTGCAGACCAATTAGTACTCCATAGATTATTGATCAGCTTCCATTTAAGCATTTTACGGGACTATTTCAAACTGATTAACTTTGTCTATTAATTTGCTAAAACACCAGGTGACTGAGACAACAAGAACAATATCAAAAATAAAATTAAATAAAAATAACTGTTTCGCGGTATCAGCCTCCCCATTACCCACATAGGGCATAGGGAATTGCAGCCAACCAATAAACATAATAGCCCAGAATAACTTTATACGGGACTTAATGACCTGATCAGCACGGCTTTTCGCAAATAATATCAGTGAAGCTGCCAGAACCAGAGTATAAATAATTATTAAAAACCGTAATGATTGGGGCAGCAGATGCTCTTTTAAAGAAGACCAATATGTAAATCTTTCAAATTCCCGTATCGGGGTTTGACTGTAGCTGCGGGGATATTTGCCCAGAAATGTAGCGGTCACAAATGATTGGCGGGCAGTATATGCCATACCATTTATGAATCTAGCCGGGTGAGTTATATAATACTTAATCAGCTTAAGGTTGCTTATCTGGCTATAAAAATCTGCCTGGGTAATATCACTGTGGGGAACATATCTGACATACTCCTCCTTGGTTAAATAAGCATGTTTTCCTGCTTCAACTGCCATGTCCGGACTTAGCTCCATATCAAGCAGGTCTTGCACGGGATGGGGTGAATCTTTCAATATTCCATAAAACACGGAATTATATTGGGTATCCAGGCTTATTTCCTTATTAATCTGGTTTAAGCCGACCGGATAAATAACAATAACCGCCAATAGTAAGCCGAATAACCACCCTCTGTAAACTGGCCCCAAAACTTTGTTTTCCCAATAAAGGCCGATTAACATAACCATAATTATTGGTAAAGCTGATATAACCTGCATCTTTGAGCCTAAGAAAAAGAAGGCAGCTATAAAGATAAGTAGAAAATGTATTTTTAGCTTATGTGTTGCGTGCAATTCAAAGCGATGATAAATATAGTAAACCCATGCAGCAATATAAAGCATCAGGGTGGTTATCATCATGGGTTCCCCATACAAGCTGTTGAACCATACCAGGTAATTGCCGTCCAGGAATACAAATAAAGATAGTAATAATAAAAAAATAAGGGTTGGTTGGTTTTTTATATTGAGAAATTTAATGGTTACAGACAAGGCAAGAATATAAATAATTATGTAAGCAAAGGCTAAATAGCTCGTTTTAAAGGTATCCTGCCCTAAAGCCAAGCATAGCCAACTTATCAGGTTAATTAAATATGACAGGCTGGTTGCTGATAACCTATCTGCAAAGCTTAATTTATCTATGGCCGTGATTTTATAATCTGTTACCGGATAATCCAGAAACCTTACAAAATCAGGATTGTTTTTATCCTCAACCCTTAATTCCAGCCCGGATAGGTTCATAACTCTGTCGAAATCACCTTGATCAGCAACTCCAGGCCGGGGAAACGAAAAAAGTATATATATAGCTATTAATATGGCCAGTAAGCAGAATAATA
>JAQVWS010000130.1 GCA_028709585.1 Syntrophomonas sp.
CCTTGTAATGAGAGCTTACAATACAGTGAGACCACATGGCAATCCCATCGCTATGGGAATGATGATAATCGAGGCCTTCAATCTTCTTTGTAGAATTGTCCTTTTTACTCAAAGAGTCATCTACAATTAGGAAGCCGACATCATCTTGATTAACATTTTTCTTAACAGCATGCAGAAAATGGGAGATTCTCTTGTGATCCACGTACTCATGGTTCCACTTGTATTCTCCTAAGAATCTGGAACCTCAGCTTCTGTCACGATTACAAGTAAGCTTTCGATAGATAGCAGAAACATTCTTATTACCTTCGGCAGTGATTATGCCTGAGACCATATTAAGCATATGGTTTTGTATTGATGAAGAATATGGCAATTGTAGCATATTTATATAATTGCTGATGTTCTGATTCTGTTCTATTATTATCTCAGGCATAAGTTTTTACTCCCTGTGGTTTAATTTTGGTTTTTAGCAATTCCAAACTACCACAAATGGTCTACTTATGCTTTAATTTTGCTAATATTTTGGTAATACAATTTTTTACTATTTGGTGCACAACACTAATTAATAAAGAAATTTAAATAATGAAAGAGAGTGTAAAAAATGAGTAATAAAATATTGATAAAAAATGCAATGATTATTAATGGACTAGATGATAAAGTTATTAAAGGCAAATCAATTTTAATAGAAGATAAAAAAATTAAGCAAATTAGTGAAAATATAAAAGAAGATGGTATGCTAATCATTGATGGTACAGATAAAGTTGTTATGCCTGGAATGATTGACTGTCATATACATATTGATTTGGGTGGAGAGATAGACTTCGCACAAACTATGATAGAAGAACCTACTCTTATGTTTGTATTAAGAGCAACAGAAAGAATGAGTAAATATTTACCAGCAGGGTTTACAACTGTTAGAATTAATGGTGGTATGGATAACTTAGCTACATCATTAAGAGATGCAATTAAAATAGGTATTATATCAGGACCTCGTGTTGTAGCTGCGGGAGAATATCTTTCTATAACAAGTGGACATGGAGAGTTTTTTAATTCTTGGGTTCATATTAAAGAAAATATGACTAAATTTGTTGATGGTCCAGAAGAGATCAGAAAAGCAATACGTGAACAAGTTTTGAATAAAGTTGACGTAATTAAATTCTTTAGTACAGGCGGTGCGTGCGATCCAAATAGTAACATTAATGCACAAGAGTTTGCTGATGATGAACTAGAAATGATTATGAAGGAAGCAAGAAGAGCCTTTAAAAGAACATCTACTCATGCTCATGGTACCGTAGGAATAAAAAGTGCTGTAAAAGCTGGTGTTGATTCAGTTGAACATGCAAGTATATTAGATGAAGAATGTGTTCACTTAATGAAGGAAAAAGGAACCTTTATGGTGCCTACTTTAAAAGCATCTTATAAAATTATTGAAAATAAAGATAAACTACCTGCATATGTAATTGAAAAAACCAATGCATTGGTTGAAAATTGTAAAAACAGTGTTAGAATGGCTTATAAGGCAGGAGTTAATATAGCAATGGGTACAGATACTGGAACTCCATTTAGTTATCATGGTGAAAACGCATTAGAATTTGAGTTAATGGTTAAATGTGGTATGTCTAATATGGATGCTATAATTTCAGGAACAAGAAAAGCAGCTGATAATTTAGGAATTGGTGATATTACAGGAACGATAGAAGAAGGAAAATTTGCTGATCTATTACTTATCAATGGTAATCCTTTACAAGATATTAAAGTTTTACAAGATAAATCAAAAATTGAGATAGTTATAAAAGAAGGTAATATTGAAGTAAATAGATTATAACACATACAGGAACGGGCAGTAATCAGTATATACGCTGTCTGTTTTTGCAAGTTCATGGGAGAACAAAGCGATAAACCTCAGGAGTTTGGGGACAGAGACTCCCAAAGTCATGCACCTTCGAGTGTATTAACCGGTATCCTGTAGATAACCTCCTAGTATTATGAAAATCACATAGTACCAAGAGGTTATTTTATTTGCAATCAGGTTTTTCATTTTTTGCATAAGGCGAATCATTGTAAGCAGTGAAAGGCAGGAACTTTTTTGCAACATATTGATGAAATCAAGGACCGTCACCTGATTACTATGGTTCGATTTTGGTATTCACTGTAAATGTCTCCATTATTATATACGCCATATGTTGTACCCCATTTGCCAGTGATAGAGCCATCAGATTGGATTGTTCCGCCGAAGTAGAAATTTCCGTTTCTCAAGCCTGCGATGTAATCAATACCGAATGTGATACTGTCTCCTACCACTTGGCCTGATATAATGGTCCAGTCACACCACTGCGGATCAACCTGTTCAAACGGATAGAATCCTGTACCGGTAATGCTTCCGTTCACATCGACCACGATATCCATATAGTGCCTGTAGATATTGCTTACAACAAGTCTCCAGTCTCCGTTCAGAGTTGAATACCTGTGTTCCCAGTCGCAGGGTATTCGTACTACCGAATGGGCAGCGACATATACTTTATCAAATTCATGTACATCTATATTAACTCCAACTATGCGTATACCGGAACATCCGGACATGAAACCGGAGGCATCCGGATACTTTGCCGGCTAATTTGATTGTAAAATAATTGCTGCATTTCAGCAACAAAAATTAATATTATTTAGAATTCATTAACATACTGCATTTTCTTAGCAGCCATGATTTCTCTCATAGAGATTTTAGAATCAAGTGCTAGAATATACGAATTATGAATGATCCTATCCATTATTGCATCAGCAATAGTAGGATCAGGAAATAGTTCATACCATTGACTATGATCTATTTGCCCGGACAGGATTGTAGAACCCCTATTATATCAAGATTGTGCAATCTCAAGGATGTCACGGCTTTCTTCCAAGAAATATGACTTTAAACCAATATCATCAAGTATCAGAAGACGGATGTGTTGAAGACCTCTCATGAATCTTGAATATTGATTGTGTGCTTTTGCATCCTGGATTTCCAGAAGCAGCTCCGGAATTCTGTAATACTTTACGGTATAACCTTTCCTGCAGGCATTACTGCCAAAAGCACAGATAAGATAAGTCTTCTCACTGCCGATTTTTCCCGTAGTGATAATGTTAAGTGATTTATCAATGAAGTCACAGCTTGCAAGCTCATGAATTGATTGCTTATCGATTGTTCTGTTCGATGAGTATTCTATATCCTCGACGCAAGCATTTAAGCTAAGGGTGGCCTTTTTCAACAATCGTTTTATCTTGGAGTTCTTCTTGGCTATCCATTCCTTCTCAACCATAAGGCCAAGTCGTTCTTCAAAAGATAATTCCAGATCCGCTGGATTTGGCTCGCTCAATATCTGAGCCATAGCCTTAAGCTTCATATCCTTGAGTTTCTCGATTGTTTGCTTGTTAAGCATTTATTCTACCTCCGGCATAAGTTTTAGCTCCACGTAAATTGCTGTTGGAAACTATTTTTTCACTTTCGGAGGAGGATTCTTTCGAAACCATTTGTTTGAGTATTATACTGAAGTACTTGTAGTTGCAGGTTCTCTTATCGATTGCTTCCTTGCTTGCTGCTTCTACCGTTTCAGCAGGATAACTTGAAGAAAGCCGCATAATACCCATACAGGCGCGATAGGTTTGTACCGGATATTCTCTGCTGTCGAGTATGCTGGAAATCAGACATTTGGTTTGAGGTCTGATTTTTTCAGCCCAGGCCAAATATCTTTCAGAGCTCCATCCCGTAACTGCTTTATGTGATTCCGGCATATGCTCCGGCAGCGTCATATACCTTTTATATGTATTAAAGTTACTTGGGTGAGTTGCAGCCCTTATGCCATCTACAAATATCTTTATAACTGAAACAGTAGCTCGAATTCTTGATGCTTTGCCGATATTAGAATAATGAACACTGTAGAAGAATCCTTCATATTCAACATGATAATTGAAGGCTATTTTAGCATTCTTCCAGTCTGCATACTCATAGCGGGTAGCTGGTAACGGCATAAGCGCTGGCTTATCAATAGCTTCAAAAGATGATAATCGGTTGCCTTCGATCTTTTGAAAAGGTCTATTGATAAATCTATGGAGTTCAGTCTTTATTGCTTGGTTAATCTCAAATATGCTGAAGAACTGGTAATTCCTCAAGGCTGCAATGATACGCCTGGAAATATTCCCTACCATGTTCTCATCAGCGGCTTATCCTTGTTATCTTGAATTCAAGATAACAAGGATAAGCCCAGTGCCGAAGGCACAGTAGGTGTCATATCCACTTGGATCACCGCCGCAATCCGCAATGAGAAATTCTTTTCGCTGGAAGAATTAAACCGTGAAATACACCATCGTCTGGATGCTCTTAGCCGCAGGCCTTTTCAAAAGAAAGAGGGCAGCCGATATAGTGTTTTCCTTTTGGACGAAAAGCCATTTCTCACACCACTTCCATCTGCCCCTTATGAATTGTCGCAGTGGAAGCAAGCCACTGTGCAGTTCAATTATCATATATCCGTGGACAAGATGCAATACTCTGCCCCTTACGAATATATCAAGCAGAAGGTTGATGTACGTCTGACACGTTCGGTTGTGGAAGTTTTCTATCACGACCAACGTATCTGTTCCCATCGGCGCCTTTATGGGCATCCCGGTCAGTACAGCACCTTGGAAGCGCATATGCCCGAAGACCACCAGAAATATCTGAAGTGGAATGGGGAACGATTTATAGAATGGGCCAAGAAAATCGGCACTAGTACTACCATTACAATAAAGTCAATACTTGCCTCCTACAAGGTGGAGCAGCAGGGTTACAAGGCATGTATGGGGCTTCTTAAGCTGGCGGACAGGTATTCCGTCGATCGGCTGGAAGCTGCCTGTAAGAAGGCATTATCCTATACACCACATCCAAGTTACAAGAGTGTAAAAAACATCCTTGCAACAGGTCAGGATAAAGTAACTGCAAACAAACCATCAGACAAGACTAATAATTCAAATCCGGATGACCACGGATACACCCCTGGAGCCGGTTACTACGGAGGTAAGTAAGGTTGAAAAAGAATAGTAGAGATTATCCATTCCCGTAAAGGCATAGCAAACAAGCCATCTTTAGGTGGCTTCAAAAAATTGAATATATAGACAAAGTTAAGGTTATTCAGTAGCTGACTTGATTTTGTAACCTTGGAATTTTGCCATTAATATAGCCTGTTCTATAGTGATCTCACGGTCAACTGGAAGAACGTCAGATTTACGATAAAGTTCGGCATTATATGGTTCATTATTCTTCAACATGTTATATAATGCTGTTAGAAGCATTCTTGCTATTGCAATGATTGCTTTCTTGTGACCGCGACGCTTTCTTAAACGAAGGTAGCGGTTACGGACTTCAGGATGCTTTTCACTTTTAACCACGGAATTAGCGCATTGGACTAAAAGTGGCTTAATATAGCATCCGGCTTTGGAAACCCGGACAGATTTCTTCTTCCCTGCACTTTCATTGTTGGTAGGTGCAAGACCTGCCCAAGAGCATAAGTGTTTCGCCGAAGGGAAAGACTCCATGTTTATACCAATCTCTGAGATGACTGTGATAGCAGAGAATATGTTTTTAAATGATGGAGCGGTTAGGATTAGATCGAGTTCTTGCTGATAGGGAGTGGCGAGCTCAAGAATCAGTTTTTCTAACTCTGCTTTCCGGGATTCCAAATCTTCGAAATGCTTTTTGATAATCTTTAATTTACCAGCCTGTTCTGGTGTAATGTAACCGTCTATGGAGAGTTCTAATTCAGGAATTTTTCCTTTCATAGAGCTGTGAATTAAAGGCTCAATATCAAAAGAGGTATCAAGAGGATTTTCAAGAATCTTATCCAGAATTCTTTTAGAACTTTTGCCAAGAGTGTCCGAAACAACGTTTGCTAACTGAATGTTAGAAACCGTGAGACAGTTTTGGAGACGGTTCTTCTCACTGGACATAAAGCAGGTCAATTTGTAACGGTAGCGCATAAGGTCGCGTAGCTGACGGATATCAGCAGGGGGCATAAAGCTACCGGCAATAAGATCATGCTTAAACAGGTCAGCAATCCATTTTGTATCTTTCTTGTCAGTTTTTTTACCACGGATAGCCTTAACATACTTAGGATGTGCAAGTACAATAGAACAGTCTTAGTCTCCCATGTAGGTCTACGCATCGCCCCGTTTTATGCTACTTCGTATTATATACGATTATTGAACAAATGTCAATATAAACACTATT
>JAQVWS010000131.1 GCA_028709585.1 Syntrophomonas sp.
AGGTGGAATCTTCCGCTTATATTCATAAGACAACCAGCCACAATCATCGTTGTCCCTAGTAACATCAAGATCTTTGGGACGTGGTCGGAAGAAATCTGCCATACCCATTTACCGCTCAGCAATATATGATAGAACAGGAGAAAAAACAAAGTCATGCTGCCCGTTTCCACAATGGATTTCTTTTCCGCCTGTACATCTTCATCTCGAGAATACAAGCTGAAATCAATGATTATAGAGACGAACAAGAGAAACACACATAAACAGAATATACTTTCAATGGCAATATAAAACCCATCCTGCTCCAGAAACTTCGTCATATATTTCCACCTCTATGTATGGTGTTATAGGCTGAAAAAGGGATCTTTCTCAGATCGGGGGTAATGACGTGAACACATTCCTTTTGCATGGATTTCATATCAAAATTATAGGCATCCAAGAAAGAACTGACACTGATGCGGAATGTATTATGGTCGATGTACTCCATCTTTTGTTCTTTGCTCTTCATAAAAAAGTTCCAGGGAACGATATGGCGGAAATCATATAAAAATCTGCAGCAATCATAGCCGGCTTTTATATCGTTTATGCTCTGACCGGCATTTTTCAAGGCGTCTTCAATGGTAAATGCAAAGGTGTTATTGATTAAGTGCAGATAGTCTTGTATTCTGGCATCTCTGGTGATGGGGATAAAGCCGCCTTGGGATGTTCTGTACAGATAGCTTATCGCAATCCGTTCCACATTACACGGCAGAGGGACAAAATCATCCATTTTCAACATCCCGCTGCTTTGGGCTGCTAATCGTTGCAGAATTCCGGAAAGGGTAATCCGATGCTCCTTTATGTCTTGATTGCTTCTTCCAAAAAAAGCGATAGGTTGAAAGTTAATCCCCCTGACATAGGGCTGCTTTAAAGCAAAGGCAAAGAGTTGGCCCAATTCCGTATCATTAATTCCTTTGGAAATGGTTGATACCAGGGTAGTAGGAATTTTGTAACGAGAAAGATTGTTGAGGGCTTTAAGCTTCATTTCCAGGAGGCTCTGGCCCCGCAGCTTAAGATAGGTAGATTCTTTAAACCCGTCAAACTGGAGATAGACTTCAAAGCCCCCTGCGAATTGCTGCAGACTTTTCACAAAACCTTCATCCTCAGCCATTCGTATTCCATTGGTGTTCAGCATCACATACTTGAATTGCTTGGCTTTGGCTAGGCGGATTATTTTTTCTATCTCAGGATGCAGGGTGGGCTCTCCGCCACTGATCTGCAGGATTTCAGCCTGTCCGTATTCTGAATCCTGAAAAAAATCCATCATTTTAATAATGGTCTCCAGGGGAAGAAAATTACCTTCTCCGGCATTTGCATAACACAGCGGACAGTGTAAATTGCACTTATTGGTAATTTCAATCAAACCAATGCAGGCATGCTGATTATGTTGCGGGCAGGTGCCGCAATCAAAAGGGCAGCCCTTTTCAACCCGGGTATGGATCTTCGAAGCCGTCCCGGGCTTATCATACTGTCTTTTTCTCAGATGGTAATCAGCTGACTCTTCCAGAATTTCGCACTGCTCTCCGTGAACAGGGCAGTATTTCAACAGATAGACCTGTTGATCCTGCAAGATTACCTTGGCGGGAATCCTTTGCAAGCATCGTGGGCAAAGGCTGTTGGTGAACTCGTAAAAAATATAATTTCTCTGCGTAGTTTGTTCTTGCTTATATATCAAGTCTAAACTCCTTAATCTCCGGGATAGTCAGATAAGAATCTCTTGCCATATGAAAATAATTATACTATAAATAGATTTATTTGCCTGCATATACCAATTGCAAGCCAGGACGGTTCTAAGAAGCCCCACAATATCCTATTGGATCAGGGGAAAAATTTTGATGAACTATCTTAACAGCGGAATGGGGAGAGTCCCGAGGACAGCTTGATCCGGGAAATGCAGGAAGAATTTTGCATAGAGGTTGAAGTAGGAGAATTTTTTGCGAGTAGTCTCTTTGCCTATGATAAGGGGACTATTCGTTTATTAGCGTATATATGCAGGTGGACTCGAGGAGAGATACTTTCCACGGTACACAATGACTATCTTTGGGTGACCGTAGATGATTTGGATCAATATACCTTTGCACCTGCGGACAGACCGCTGGTTGAGAAGTTAAAAAATGACAAATAGGGTACGTCCCCATTTGTCCCATGGAGCTGAAGATATGTTGAAACCGGGACTATATGAGCAGGTAATCAATAAACAGTTGGGCCAAGCTCTTGACCAGGCAACGGACCAGCTGAAGTCCACGGCGCCGATTGATACCGCGGAGGCTTCCAAGGTTTTAGCCAAATACATAGCCGAGATTATTCGTCCCAAGACATCCATTGCCCAAAGCTCACTGTTCACGGGGGCGATCCATGAGCCCAGTATGTTTACCGAACTGAAAAAGGAAATCGTTTCGGCTGACAGGATTGATATGCTGATTTCTTTTATTAAGTGGAGCGGTTTGCGCCTGATCATTGATGAACTGCGCAGCTTTACCCAACGCGGTGGCCAGTTGCGGATTATAACGACCTCCTATTTGCCAAAGAGAAGAATAGGGAAAAAAGGGGGTATTAAGGATTAAATTACAAGATTGAGTGCATCATCGACAATCACAGGTTCCACATATCTTTTACCTCTTTTCTAATATTTCCCCACAATTAAACGCAAAAGCAGGACTATCGATTAACTTGTCGAAATATTTTCGTATACAAAAAATACCATGTAATATTTTGTGCTTTTGGCGTTTTTATATTTGTTATTTAAATTAAATACTCGCTCCTTGAAACACGAACTCAAGGAACTCCACGGTCATGTGCAGTGACATAAAGGAAAATGAGTAGTAGTTGATTCTGGAAATAGAAAAAAAGGATGAACCAGGCGCGCACGGAACAGAAACAATATAATTAAGCTACGAGGGTCTAGATAAGGGATGATTATGCAGCCATGCGAGAATTGCAAGAGACTATATTATACATAGCTTATAATCTGGCCAACCAAAATCAAGTCATAACTATTGAAGCCATTCAACAACAGCTGGAGTGGATGCTGATTAAAGACTTGGAGATAGGCCGGGAAATGTTCTGGTTGACTGAAAACGGCTTCCTTATTATGAGCAGCAATAAGGAATTTTCACTAAGCGACTTTGGTAAAAGGGAAGCGTTCCGGATCAACAAAGTTAGAATCAGGGAAGACTTCACCCGGTTAATGAATAGCGCCACAAACAGTACGGCCTACTTGGATTACTGTGAAGAAATCTACGGCTATCGGATGTACCTTTTCAATATGATGGATAAAGAGCAGCTTGATTACCTGTTCAGTGCCGTTGCCATTTCCTCAAACGATACCATTTTAGACCTTGGCTGTGGTATAGGCAGTATTCTCAACACCCTGGTCAATAAATATGCATGTCAGGGAATTGGAATTGACCAGTTGAATGAGCCGTTAGTCAGAAGATACAGTGACAAGATTGCATATATTGACGGGGATCTGGACGAACTGGCCGATTATCATATAAGCCCAACCATAACCCTAGCGGTTGACAGCCTATATTTCAGCAGCGATTTGGACAGATTGGTAAGGCGGTTGAAGAGCTTCCCCAACAACCGCTGGTATCTCTATTACTCCCAATACATTTTCAAAAAAAGCCAAAAAGACGAGTCGCTATTGGAGTCCGACAATACCAGGTTGGCTGCAGTTCTTCGTAGAAATGAGATAACCTATAGGGCCGTTGATTATAGCACCAATGAAAGAACCCTGTATGAAAACGCCCTGCAAATACTTCCGAAATATAGGGAAGTACTTGCTGACGAGGGAAACAGTCATTTATACGAAACCAAAATGAGAGAAAATCGCAGCGGCCAGGAAATGTATGACAAAGGCCTGGCCAGCCGCTACCTGTATATAGTTGAATGACCTAAGAGAAAGAGAAAACTTGGAGGGGAGACTGGAGGCGATGAAACGAAACTGGTATGCGAATCTAACAATCTGGAAGATTATTTACTGGAACTGGACGAAGTTGATTACAACCATTCATTAATTATTAATAAAGTAAACGAATTATTTCCTGACTCCCTAAACGAAATAGAGACGGTTAAAACAGCATTTGAATTTGTAAGAGACAGCATCAGTCACTCCATGGACATAAACAGCTCCCGTATAACCTGCAAAGCCTCCGAAGTCCTGAACTATAAAGAAGGTATTTGCTATGCCAAGTCCAATCTGCTGGCTTCCATATTAAGAAAGAAAGGCATCCCGACCGGTTTCTGCTATCAGAGGCTGACCATAGGAGACACACCCGATACCGGCTATTGTGTTCATGCTTTAAATGCGATCTATCTTAGAACACTTGATATTTGGATAAGATTAGATGCCCGTGGAAACAAACAGGGTATCAATGCTCAATTTTTTATTAATGAAGAGAAATTAGCATTTCCTATAAGACCCGAATATGATGAGTACGATTATCCTACTATTTACACCAAACCAAATAACGAGACAATAGCCACATTGAAACAAAATACGGATTGTATTGATATGGTGCTTCATCATTTACCGACTAAGTTGTAGGGTATGGTTATATTCCGCACTAAGCTTTCCTGGCTTGATAGGAGGGCTTTTTTATATGGTCTAATACATTCGATAAAACCTGGATTATGTTCACAACAAATCCTACTAGATGAAAAATTGTGAAAATTTTGCATAATAAGGAGGAAACATTATCCAAAACAACGAATAATACCAAATTATTATGAATTTATAAGATTTAATGACATATTTAGAATCTCAAATTATGGGGATGTGATTGCTATGCCATTATTAGATAGTAAAGTTCTGATAGTAGTTGTTCTAAGAGCATTAGGAACCTTCTGGTATGTATGGGCATTTCTTCTAGCATTTGCAGTTGGAAAAATTATTTACCGCTTATATAAAAGGAACCGTCTTGCCCGTTTAGGTGTACCTGAGCCAATATTGCGGAATGCTCAAAACAATAACCAATGTGTAGTCTGTAATGTACTAGTATCAGAAAAGGTTAAACAATATTGCTTGGATCACAATGCCCGTTTTGGCGGCAAGGTTTATTGTTTCCAGCATCAAAAGGGCATCAAATAAGGAAAACAAGTATTACATGAATAATTGCTGTATTAGGGGATGAACAAAAATGATAGCAGAGTCTACATATGAAGATGTATTAAAAGCCATGGAACAATTTGATCAAAATGAACGTTCGAGTGCAGAATGGCTGGGCTGGGAAAATAAGCAGAATCATAAATATGCCATTTACTACAGCGATAAATTATACCCAGTAAAGCGAATTGTCTCTATGGCCACAGGAACACCAGTGAATTCATTCAGCGGGGGAGATGAAGCTAACAATTATCTCAAAACAAAAGGTTTTGAAATAGTTGATCTCCACCAAGATGAATTATCAGATGATCAGCCCATTACCGAAGAAAAAAGTGTTCGTAGTTGGTCAAAACCTGATGGGGTACCTGATCTAATTGGAAGAAAGAAAGTAGATTTATCAATATTCAAATATGGAAGTCACGTTCCTCTTCAATTTATTGAAGATTTCGATCAAGCCAACGGGGATTACCACTTAGGTCGGGGTGAATCAAAGGATGTTGTATTGCTATTAAATAAATATACCTATAAAGCAAAGCTAGTAAATGTAGATAGGAAGGGCTTTAACAAAGACACAGTTCAGATACGATGGGATGGCAATAATGAATTAATCGAATTGCTAATAAATCGATTTAATCAAACCTATAAACAATTACTGCTGCGCAGTACTATCAATAAAGAAACAGCAGATATGATAAGTTTAAAAGCATCGGATCAAGATGCATGTATCGATTTCATACGTACAGATATACCTTTCCAATACATAATCAAAACAACTATTGATGGGCAAGAGATTTTGCCTAATGTTTGGTGGGTTAATCAGGGTAAAAACATATCCCAAGAAAGTTCTGGAGGATATATTTGGGCGCCTATAAAGACCCAAAATGGTGGG
>JAQVWS010000132.1 GCA_028709585.1 Syntrophomonas sp.
TGTTCCGAGACCAATGTAAATATAAGTTTCCCAATGACTGTTGGAGAATTTATTGCCGCGCTTGAATCAGTCGATGGTTCTGCCCAGTTCTACGCGGTGCTGGATTCGGAGAGTAATCCTTGTGATGATAATGTTGAGATTGCATCCTATGATCCTTGCTCTTCTGAATGCTACTTGCTATTGATTTGTGCCGAAGATGGCATTACCCTGAGAACATATCCTATAATTGTGGGAGCCTGGTAGGAAATTCAGTTTACCTGGCTTACTGATAGCAATTATATCTTTTAAGGGTCTTCGAAAAAATAAATAAATTTAGTTGTTAACAGACGGTGCAGCTTCAGGTGCGCCGTCTGTCTGTCTTAACGCCCACGAGAGCGCCTTCATTTGTGGTTATTATTAATCATGGATAAGATAGTCCATAACCAGCATTATAGATGATTTCACCGGCAGTCGATTGGATCGTTACCGGTAGTTTACCGGCAGGTTTTATCAGGCCAAAAGCCGCATTAAACCCAGCTTTGATATTGGCCTGGCTATTGCCGTAATTGAGAATTACTGCCGGAACAGCGGACAAAAAGGACTGCTCCCGAATAGGCGCAGGGGTAATAACTGTCAGCTTTTTTCCCGGTTTGCAGGCCTGATTTGCTATGGCCACCGGGAAATTATTGTGCGGCTCGAAAAGCCCCAGGATGGTAAAATTCAGTTTACCGTAGGTGAGCAAAATTAGATGGTCAGCTGCAGCCATGCCTGATAATTGTTTATTATCAGGCATGGATTGAGTCTGATAATAATGCACCGAGACATTTAATTTCTTTATACCCAGGGTGGATTGGATTTCGGCCAGGGATTCCCGAACTTTAGGCACCATGCTTTTAATAGGCACATAACATACCACATTCTGACCTTCAGTTAAATGCAATGGTAATGTGTTCTGGTTGTTTTTGAGGAGAGTTACTGCCTTATTGGCAATTTCCTGTTGCAGGCTGCGGTGAACATTACTGCCTACCCTTTCCTGAGCCAGCTTTCTGCCCTCCTCAATACTGCAATTGGCTGCTGTTCCCGGCGATATCCTGTTATATATATATTCTATAATCCCTCTTTTAAGCTTTAGCTCCAGCAGGCGCAGCACTGACTCGTTGAGACGGGCTTCACTGATTTCCCCGCTGCGTACGGCCTTTAGCAGCCGCTGCTGAACATGGCGTGCGTCCCTTTCCCTTTGGATCAGAACCAGGTCAGAACCTGCTTTAATAGCCATGACTGCCGCTTCTTCCTGAGAGCCGAAATGATCGATGATGGGTCGCATCAGCAGGGAGTCGGTTATTATAATCCCCTGGTAGCCAATCTCTTCCCTTGCCAAACCGTTAATAACCGATGCTGACAGGCTGGCTGGAAGGTAAATGGGCTCTTGGTGTAAATGAGATATTATCTGAGTGGAATCCAGGGCCGGGTAGGCTACATGGGCGACCATGATCATTTCCGCTCCGCCGTTGATAGCTTGCCGGAAGGGTTCAATATCTGCCGCCATTTCTTCACGGGACGCTCCTACCACGGGAATATCCTGGTGAGAATCCAGTGGCGCCAGTCCATGACCTGGAAAATGCTTGACCCCTGCGATTACCCTTGCATCATTGAGGCCCCGCGCAAATTCCTGTCCCATTAAGGCCACTGATGCCGGATCGGCTGATAAGCAGCGCGTGCCTAGTCCGGAATAATCCGGTTCATGCAAGACATCCAGAACCGGTGCAAAATCAACATTAATCCCCAAAGCCATAAGTTCTTCGCCAATTGCTTGTCCGGCTTGATAGGCAAGCTGAGCAGAGCCTGCCGCCCCCAGAGCCAATGCGCCCGGCAAGGTTGTCCCCCCTGCGATCCTGCTGACAACGCCGCCTTCCTCATCTGTGGAGATAAACAAGGGAACGGCTGATGCATGCTGCAGTTCCCTGGTAAGGGTAACTGTTTGCTGAGGGTTTATTATATTGCTGCCATACAGAATAACTCCGCCTGGTCTGATTTCTTTTATGACTGCTGATAACGGTTCAGAAACCTTGGTACCCTGAAAGCCAAGTAAAATCATCTGGCCGATTTTTTCCTCCAGTGTCAGTTTGGATAGTATTTCTACAGAGGGGGAAAATGAATGGAGTGCGCCAGGCCTAGCTAAGCCTGGACTTGCCAAGACGGAATAAGGAAAAAGAAGTAAAATCATTATCCACAAGCTAATTATTAAGCGGTGGGTTTTAGCCATATTATATTCCCTTCATTTAAATGACTTCTATCAATATTATAATAGTAAAGGAGTATCTCAACAATTAAAAATGACAGTAATGGCAGGATATAAGAAAATTTTCTCGAAGTTTATTGCTTATATAGTTCATAAGCTACAATAATTTGAGCTTTTCAGAAACAATGAGAGGAGTATCGAGATATGCAACTGGAGGACATAACCTTTGAGAAACGAGACAAAATTGGGATTTTGGCCCTGAACAAGCCGGAGACCTTGAATGCCCTGACCTATAAAATGAGGGATGAATTAGAGGCAATCGTCGCCCAGCTACAAGATGATCGGGATATAAGAGTGTTAATAATTACTGGTCAGGGTCGTTCCTTTTGTTCGGGAGGAGACATAAAGACTACTTTCAAATTGTATTATGACCCGCCGGCTCAGGCGCAGCAGAACGCATATAATTATTATAAGCCCTACACTTCCATAAAAGATCTGGATATCCCAACCATTGCAGTAATTAAAGGACATACCATTGGCGCCGGTCTCTGTTTTGCCATGGCTTGCGATATGCGAATAGCCAGTACAGATACTAAACTGTCAATGTCTTTTATTAAGGTTGGTATGAACCCCGGCATGGGCGGCACTTACCTTTTGCCGCGTCTGGTAGGCACCGCCAAAGCCATGGAATTATGCCTGCTGGGTGAACCTATTGATGCTCAGGAAGCTCTGCGCATCGGCTTGGTTAATCACGTTGTTGAACCGGAACAACTAATGGATTTTTCCCTGGACTTTGCCGGCCGTATAGCCAATAATCCTCCAATCCCTGCCCGTTTAATAAAGAAGTCAATCTATCAGGGCCAAAATAAAGATATTGACGAGGTCCTTACTTTCGAATCCTTTGCTCAGGTAACCTGTGCTTCAACCGAGGATATGAAAGAGGCTATTGCGGCTTTTAAAGAAAAAAGACCTCCGGTTTATAAAGGCTGTTAGGGATACAATGATCACCTAAGAGTACTTGTCGATATATGAAACAAAAGGGAAGCCGCAGCGGCTTCCCTCGATTTGTACATGATTCTTTGTTATGAATACCATTACTTTTCGTATAGGTAAACTCCCTTACCAACCTTTTTACCTAACCTTCCGGCTTTAACATACTTAACCATTAAGGGTGAAGGACGATAGGCTTCGCCTAAGACCCGCTGCAATTCTTCCATTATCCTTACCCGGGTATCCAGACCCACTAAATCAATTAATTCAAAAGGCCCCATGGGATGGTTCAATCCTAACTTACAGGCTTTATCAATATCGGCCGGGCTAGCCACTCCCTCCATAGCCATTTTAAAAGCCTCATTAGCCAAAACCGCATTTAAACGGGTAACTACAAATCCAGGTGATTCGTTAACACAGATGGACTCTTTCCCCATCTTCTGCGCTACTTCAGCGGCAATCTGATATGTTTCATCACTGGTCTCCATGCCCCGATTGATTTCAACCAGCTTCATGATATAAGCCGGATTGAAGAAGTGCATACCCACAACCTTGTCAACCCGCTTGGTTGCTGATGCAATCTCAGATATGCTTTTGGCCGAAGTGTCTGTTGCCAGAACCGTATGAGGGGGGCAAAGTTCATCCAGTTGACGAAATACCTCCTGTTTGGTTTCCATAACCTCGGGGACATTCTCAATGACCAGGTCGGCACTGGCAGCGGCCTCAGCCAGATTGTTAGTCGTCTTAATACGGCCTAGCGTTTCGGCAGCCAGCTCAGCCGTCATTTTGCCGCGCTCAATGGCTTTTTGCAGGTTCTTATTAATAATCGAAGTGGCTTTATTAATGGTGGTTTCGTTACGTGACATCAATATGACTTCATAACCAGCCGCAGCTGCTGCATGAGCTATATCGCGCCCCATTGTTCCGGCTCCGATAACAGCGATGTTTTTTACTGCCATATTAAATCTAACCCCCCTATTTCATTTTGATTATTTAATTCTACATTACCTAATACATATCCTGTCCTAAAAATGAATTTATTTTGATTTTATTATTGCCTTATTATTCATAAGTAATTTCAGGGTAATAATTTATCCAAGCGTTAAAATAAAGACAGAAAAGGATTGGGGATTACGCCGCAAACCAGTTGCCGCATAATCCCCGCACTCTGAGCTTAGTTCTATTAATAGGAGTATTTCCTAAGCATTAAATATCAATCTCGCTGGAATACCAGATTCCATTTTTCTTAATCAAAAAGGTATGTTCACCTGTAATCTGACTGGTAGTCCTGAACCACAAATTATCATCACTGCTTACGGTAAGGCCAACCACCTGTCCATCAGGTTTTATCTGGTGCATGGCAGTAAAGGCGGTCAGATCCAGATTGCCCAACTCGTATTCAACATATTTGATACCATCTATTACTTTATTATCTCCGGTAGCAGTGGCATCAACCGCAACAGGAGCGGTCCAGTCCAGAGTAGCTTCATAGTCTTTGTCATTATTGTCTACCACTCTCAAGGTATATTCTCCTGATACGCGCTGAACGTCAAACCATAAGGTAGTGTCAGTATTGGGGCTAAGCTGAACAACATCCGAGTTGTCTTTTTGTAATGTTATGGATTTGACTTTAGTCTTAGCCAGGTTAATATTGGCGTCATCCACCTCTAAAGCATATTCTTGATACACCTTGCCATCATGGCTGCCGATATTGCCAGTAAAGCTGAGGGTTCCTTCTATTACCTGCTGTTTTTCTACTATCGTCACAATACAGGTGTCAGATTTATTGGTATCACCTGAGGTGGAAACAGCGGTAATGGTAACGGTTCCGGTTCTATTAGATGCAGCGGTTACTCTTCCATTCTTTACTGTAGCCAGTTGAGTATTGCTGCTGGACCAGCTTACCCTGCTGTCAGTACTGCCGTCAGCATATTTGACAACCGCTTTAAGGGTTATGGATTTCCCCTGCTCTACCGTAGCTGTTGCCGGCAAACGTACCGATTGAACCTCGGATTGAACCTCGGAATTGTTGAGCAGTCTTTCCAGCATGCTGGCCATTTCCGCCCGGGTTATAGATTTATTGGGATTGAAATTGCCGTTGCTGCCGACCATGACCCCTTCCTCATATAGAGCCAGTATGTAGCCGGCATCTTCCTTAGAAAGCATCCATCCGTCTTTAAAAGGCATATCACTGGTATCTACAGGTTCTAATCCCAGGGCTTTGGCAATCATAACCGCTGTTTGAGCTCTGGATGCCTGTACTCCGGAGTGAAAACGGTCTAACTTAATAATGCCCTTTTTAAAAGCTTTTTTTGCATCTCCTCTTACCCATGCAGGAATTCTAGCCAGTTGCTCCTCTTCGTCCGGATCCTCTAGGTTGTTTGTATTATCGTTATCTTCATAAATACGCATCACCAGAGACAGGGCTTCAACCAGGGTTAACTCCTGGTTGGGTTTAAAGGTGCCATCCGGATAACCCTTGAAAAGGCCTATTGCAGCCATATCTGAGATGGAACGGGTTGCCCAGTGCTGGTGAACATCAGAAAATTTGCTTGGAGACTGGCTGGTTTTTTCTTGGGAATAGGCCTTAAATGCTTCCTGGACTGATTTTTTGATTTTTTGCTGGACTTGTTTTGAGGCTTTGTTGTTGTTTCCCCAGCCATTACCATTGTCGGACTTAGCCAGCACCGTGCCAGTCGATAACATCATGGTAAGCAACAAAGCCAAGATTAGGGTTAGGGTTTTTTTCATATAACTTCCTCCTTCGCTTTCTTATTTATATATGCGCAGCAGGA
>JAQVWS010000133.1 GCA_028709585.1 Syntrophomonas sp.
TTCACCCCTCAATAGAAGTTTATATTTAATTATCGAATATTATATTCGACAAATAAATGCAAAACTCCTTCCAAGAAGAGGTCATTGGTTATGAAAATTACGTCCTAACATAAACGCTTTCCAGTATACGCACCCTGCGGGTTACATAACGACTATTATACTAAGTAGGTGCTATCCCGGCTCCGCAAGCCCTTCCAGGCTACCCGATTGGCGCTCACCTGCGAGCGCTGCGCGTTTATGAGTCGCAGATGTTCGCGGCCTTTCAGGACCTGCTTCGCCTCGGCAGCCGCCCGCTCGCACCGGCTACGCTAACGCTCCGCTCTCGGTACCAGCTCCCCGATGTAGTCTTTTTAAGCTCTTGCTGAGTCTCTCGTGTAATTATGGCCCTCGCCGGGCTGGCATTAATTATCTTGACAGATAGTCTTATTATAGACCTCGCCGGATGGGCATCCCTGCGCTCGATCCTCCTGCGTCGGAACCAGCTCCAGGATAAGGTGTGGGGACAGGCTTCCTGCGAACCCAGTCCCGGAGGAACGCTCGGGGAACAGGACGGGCGGGAGGCCTATTATAATACCGGCTTGCATACAGAGAGGTCAAGTCTTCCCTTACGGCGGGCTTAAGCCCGGACTTGACCTCTCCTCATCGCCAGGGCAGTAAACCTGCTCCCGCCCATATTTCGTTTCTATTGGTCTATGATTCAGAAGGATGACTGAGCGGCTTATTTATATCCCAGTTTGCTTCTTCCAATGCTGCTTTAAAATGATTGCGAAATTGAATTGGATGGTTCTGAGCGGGAAATTCTATCCTAGCATTAATAACGTTATATCCCGCTTCTTGTAAACGCCGGAAAGATTTATCATATACAGTGACTTTAATTAAAATTATTGGAGTCTCTTTGGTTATTATTTTATTCAATCTGTCAATCATGTCCGGTACCGCATTCTTCCTAGCTTGATTCAAGTTATTATAATGTTGACTGGGTTGTTCCAAAAGATCCACCAGGAAAAAGCCGTTATTTCTGAATATTTCCAACATTGATTTTTTTATTATTGGATCCCGTTTGCTTTCCAGGTATTTTTCCTTGAGATTTTTGTCCAATACCTCCATGATTCCTAAAAACAAATAATCTTTCGTTTTTACATTTTCGAAGTAAAAGAATCTTTCTATAGCATCAGGAGGGGCTTCTGCAATCAAAAGATATTTAATTTTTTCGGGCTTATATTTTTCTCGTGCTTCTTTCACGGTTGTTACTCCACCTGTCCCTTCACGGATCATATTGCTTACCTCCTTTTCAATTTGAGCTTCCATATAAAAGTTAAGATATTTCTTGAGGGGACTGTCAATCATAGTGTTGATTTCAGACATTCTTTCAGTGAGCAATCTCGCTACTTCAGTTTTATGTCTTTTTGCAATTACGCCAGGCTTCTTCTGGAGCATTTTGGGAACATGACTTAGCCCTCTTTTACGTAAATATTTTTCATCCAATTGACGATTTATCTCTTGTTGTTCTTCTATGGTGGGAGTTTTGGGATGTATATGAAAGTATTTGGTTGAATTAATTTGTCTTAAAAGATCCTTATTAGCTGCTTCTATAACCTCGGCAACAGTCTGAATAGTACAATCGTTAAATCTCATGTCAATATAGTATTTATGTTTTTCGGCAATAACTTCGGGATCCATATTAGTTTTATTCAGGACTTCAGTCAATTCATATGCCTCTAAATACTCAAGTGCGGTTTTAGTATTATTTCTAACAATAAAACAATCTGCTTTGCAAACCCATTGAGCTATTAAGCGCTGTTTATTGCAGGTTTTATAATCATCTAAGTTTGCATCGCGTATATAGAATAATATTGCTTCATTCTTCTCGTCTTCGGTGAAACATTCTATAACTTGTTCTATCTTCCAAACTGGATAATCTACTGCGCTATCAAGCATAAACTTATATAAATATGATAGAGCTATTAGCCACTCGTCTATTTTCATAAATATACCCCTTTCCTAATTGTGATTACCTCACTGCGGAAAAATGAGTGGACAGGCATTCTAGCTACTTGAAGGTTTTGGACTGATTGATGGGAGCATTAAATTAATAAGAAACTTTATATAATAATATATCTTCTGCTATTGTTACAATTTTCCTGCAATTCTGATAAGGGAATCTGTTACCATCCTTCCGGACATATGCCGTATATTTAGTTTATTTATATAGGTATATTGGCAATTCAAATATTTTATGGAATATAGTGGTATAATTTTAGGAAAAAGATCTTAAGTTTAGTCTTGGTCGCCATTGGCTAATGTATTAGTCTGGGGGGTATGAATTATGCAGAATAGGTTTTTGGGTGATATTGGCGATTTTGGCAAATATGGGCTATTGCGTATTATCTGCAAAAGTGGACTGAAATTAGGAGTGAATTGGTACCTAACTGATGACGGCATTGACAGCGCCGGTAATCTTACTGAGTATTTAACAGACGGTTATGTGGGATATGAAACATGTGATCCGGCCCTATTCAAAATACTCAAGGAAATAGTATGTGTCGATAAGGACCGCACTGTTGCTAGGATCGAAAAAAGCGGGTTACTTCCAGAAAATACACAGTATTATTCATGCTTGCTTAAAGCAAACCGCAAGTATCGGCAAAGCTGGTTTCAAGACAGTTTAGTGCATTTAGCTGATTGTGAGATTATATTTTTGGATCCTGATAATAATATTTTGGCAAACAGTAAAGGAACCAATTATAGGAGCGAAGGATCAAAGTATACTTTCCCTTCAGAAATAGAGGAATATTACCGGCAAGGGCATAGTTTGGTAGTCTATAATCATGCCAACCGTCAGAGCGAACAAGACTATTTCCGTCGATTTGATTTTATTAGGGAAACGCCTAATCTTAAAAAGGCTAGAATTTTAGTAATGAAATACAATAGACAGCAGGTCAGATATTATTTGCTTGTGCTACAGCCGGAACACAGTGTAGTTATTGAATCCTATTTAAATCAAATGCTAGATGGACCATGGGGAAAGCTGTGGAAATGGGACAAACCTCATTTTAAAAAATTAGAATTATGGTGAGATGAAACAAGAAACCATCAAAAAGTAAATGAACTCCAAATAAAGTTAATAGGTGGTGTTAAGATTGAGTAACTTCTCATTCCTTGATGAAAGTTGGGCTGACGCAGGAAGGGTGGTAAAAAAGGCGGAGGATATTTTACACCAAGATCCATCGGCGGCAATCCAACACTTACGAAAGTTTGGAGGAATGCTGACAAAAATCATATTTAAAAATGAATATCTTGTTGAAACGGAACGATCAACACAATTTGACAGGCTGGCAATACTTGAGGAAAAAGGGATAATACCAGATGAGATAAAAAATAAATTTCATTCTATAAGAAAAGCAGGCAATGACGCTATCTATGAGGACAGAGCAACCATCGGCAGGGCCGTTGCTAATCTGGAGTTGGCTTATGAAATCTCGGTATGGGCATATCAAACATATGATAATGCCTCATATCAAGCTGCAGATTTTAAAATTCCTCCCAGAGAAAAAAACAGTAATACGAACGAGCGGATTGTTAGTGAAAAAAGCATGAATCCACCTATCCCCAATATGCTTATAAACGGGCAGGAGAAGAGTAATAATCCCTCCGCAGCAGTAAAGGAAAGCCAAACAAATCCCAGTATCAAGGAAGCCAAAGCATTGGAAATGCCTTTGCCAACTAACCAGAAGGCGCGGGATCATCGCAAGAAGGAGCGTCAGCCGGGTGATATCAGTATTAAAAACCAGGAATTGATTGAAAGAACAGATGTACACAGCAAATCAAAGCCTCAACAATATATATGGATATTGCGCTGCAATGATTGTTCCAATATATATGGAGCTAACGGAGCTGACTTCCATGAACGGAATTGTCCCAAATGTCACCCTAAAGCTAAACAGGGTGAGCCCATCGAGTGGTGGATTGAGAGGCATGGTAGAGGTAACGATGTTGAGAAGAAGTCAGGTGATAAACCTGACAAAACACCCCTTCATGAAGCAATGCGGATAGTTCTTGCGGAGGCCGATAATGGCACAATGTTCGCATCGGAGCTTGCCGACCAGATATTTAGACGGGCTCTTTATAAGAAGAAGGACGGAAATAAAGCGTTGTACAAACAGATCCTTTTAAGATGCAAAAATTATCCGGATCTCTTTGATGTAACACCAGGCAAATATATTAAGTTAAAAGGGCAATGAATTATCGAAATTGGAAATTAAGAAAAGAAAGAACAAGAGGTGATCTTTTTATCTCAGTTTCATGTCTGGTACCGTATGCCACGGGCTAAGAATGTAGAATGCAGAATTATTGAAGCTGACGCCCGTTATGATGTTCAGAAACAAATAATCGGTGTTAGCTGCACGGATAAAATCACTGTATATTTGTCTTATCTGAGGTAGTTTGTCCCACTAATAGCTTTTCGTATTGAATTTCCTCCAATTGCCTTAGGTTTTCCAAAGGATACCAGATATCTTTTCCTTGATAAAAGCACTTACTAAACACATTGCCAGTATGCGATCTTCTATTAGGCTCAAACTCCGCTGATATTAAAGTATAAGCATTGTTTAAACTACGTGCCTCTTTATCTAAACACAAAATCAAACATTGAGTGTCTAGCAAAATTGCCTTTTTACTCCCTCTAATTTGTAAAATTAAAGGATCCAGAAGTTGCACTCTAATAAAAGAACTGTTCTGTGAATAAGGGGCATTAATTGTTTCAGTAAATTTCCGCTTTTTCTCTTCAACCTGGTTATTGTTAACGGCAGCCATTATATAGCTTCCTGCAGGTAGGATCTCTTTCTCATACTTTGCTTGCGAGACAGATATAAATACATCATCAATAATGCCGTACTCGGGCAAGATTAATTCTCCGATAACGCCATTTATAGTTTTGGGCAAATCTCCACCATAGAAATATTTAACTTGCCCATCTACAATTTTAACCGGAATCCTAACAGTTTTTGCATCTTTATCAAAAACCATGATAACCCTCCTTTGGTCTAAGCAGTTGTTAATCCCTATCTTCATATTCAATATCTGAATTATCTCTGACAATTATTACTGCTCCCAGATTTAGATATTCCGAAATATCTTCCTCGAGTTTATACAGGTCACATCCTATTTCTTTATTACCATCAATTTCTACTAACCACCCCGGTTCAGAATAACTGTCACTTCCTACAGACGAATCGTAAACGCTTCCGCCTCTAGTTATCTCGAATTCAGATTCGGATATCCTGAATTCAATATTTCGCATTTCACTAATTGCTTCTGTTCCGGTGCGGCAGGCTATGCCAAACTCAGAAAACGCCCCAGGGGTTACAAGTGGCATTCTTTCCAACGCATACAGGGCATTTCCTAAGCCAATCACCTGAAGCGGTTTGATCAGGGGATGCTTCAGGAAATGACGAACGGTGTTTATAGCAATAGCTATCGAATATTCATCCTCTTCGGTCAGTTTAAATTCTTCCATATAAAAACCCTTTCTCTGTTTATACATTTTCGGCTAAATTTTTATTTTACCTGCATATATTTGTAAAATAATTAAATATTTGAGGTTCCGATCTCTACCACCTGAGGGACTCTGATAAAAAAACAATAAAAAAAGCCCCTTCCGGGGCCACTGAAATTAGACCTCCAACCGCTCCACTTGGGCAGTCTTGTCAGTCAAATACTGTTCGACCACCCACTCCTTATAAAATCTTGGCGGATGGGCCGGGCTGCTGTCATCCTGCAAAGCCTGCCAGGCTGCTGCCTCGCTGGTAACGCTGTCAGCCAGCTCCACCCCCAGCAAGCCATTGGTGGACTGAACCGCATAGAGGGCGGCAAAATGGCCGGGCTCAATATGTTCAATGTTCAATACGCACTCAATCCGCGACTGCTCCAGCCGGCATTGTGCACCGCCCTGTTCTT
>JAQVWS010000019.1 GCA_028709585.1 Syntrophomonas sp.
CAGCTGCTTCTTTCAAACGGTGCATAGCCATTTTATCATTTTTTAGATCAAATACGTTTTCTTTTTTAAACTCCTGTACCAGCCAATCAATAATCTTGTCATCAAAATCGTCGCCCCCCAGGCGGTTATTTCCGCTGGTAGCCTTAACCTCAAAAGTGCCGTCTCCTATTTCGAGAATGGAAACATCGAAAGTTCCTCCGCCCAGGTCAAACACCATGATAGTTTGGCTTCCTTCTTTATCCAAACCATAAGCCAAAGCTGCTGCAGTAGGCTCATTAATAATTCTTAATACTTCCAGGCCGGCAATAGTACCCGCATCTTTGGTGGCCTGACGCTGGGCATCAGTGAAATAGGCGGGAACAGTAATGACTGCCTGGCTGATTTTCTCACCCACATAGCTTTCAGCATCAATTTTCATTTTTTGCAGAATCATCGCCGATACTTCCGGGGGCGAATATTTCTTGCCATCAATACTGACTTTGTAATCTGTACCCATTTTTCTCTTAATAGATGAAATTGTTCTTTCCGGATTGGTTGTGGTCTGTCTTTTAGCTACCCTGCCCACCAACCGCTCACCCGTTTTGGAGAATCCCACTACCGAAGGAGTAATTCTCTCTCCTTCAGCATTGGTTATTACTACAGCTTCGCCGCCTTCCATTACCGCTATTACTGAGTTGGTAGTCCCCAGATCAATACCTACTACTTTTGCCATCTAATGACACCTCCATATTTATTTGCTCACCTTAACCAGGCTGGGTCTTAAGACCCTGTCATGCAAGATATATCCTGTTTGCATTTGTTCAATAACTGTATTTTCCGGATGTTGATCACTGACCTCCACGGTCAGAGCCTGATGATATTGGGGGTCAAAGGGCTTGCCCAGGCTTTCTATAGCAATTACTCCTTCACCCTTTAATAAATCGTCAAGTTTGCGAGCCGTCATTTCGATTCCTTTGCTCAATCCGTCATAATCCTTTGACTTGCCGGCAACATCCAAGGCTCGATAAAGATCATCTATTACCGGCAATAATTTCTTAATTAAAGTTACGTTGCAATACTTTAAGTATTCCTCGCGTTCGCGCTGAGAACGTTTTTTAATGTTTTCCACTTCTGCTAATGCCCTCAGATACAGGTCATAATTCTTTTGGGTTTCATCCTCCTGTTTTTGTAATTGCTCCTGTAGGCTGGCCTCTAAGCTAATCTCCGCAGGCTGGTTTTCCTGTTCAGGAGCCTCATCTTCCGTCGGGGGACCTCTAAATATTTCATTGTCCATATTCCTTGCCATTTTTTCTTCACCTCAATTCGATATTATCAGCGGGATATGCGTCTCCGTCTCTCATCTTAATAATGGTATTAATCCTCAGGATAGCGACAGCTACCTCGCCCGCAGCTTGCACCGCATGTATCTTAACCAAAGCAGGGTCGATTATGCCCTCTTCCATGGTATCTATCAAGGTTCCTTGTTCACAATCAACCGCTATGCTGTCAGACCCTTTTCGCTTCTGCTCCGCGATTACATCCCCCAGCTTCTCCAAAGGATTAAATCCGGCATTAGCGGCTATACAGGCAAACGGTCTGTATAATGCTTCCTTAACACATAATACTCCATAAGATTGCATCCCCTTTAAACTCTGAGCCAGTTCTTCCAATTGTCTGGCTATCCAAACCTCGGCAGCTCCTCCGCCAGGCACAACCCCTTTTAGCAGCGCTGCCTGTATTGCTGAGCCTGCATCTCTGGCAATACGTTCTTTTTCTTCAACCAGTTCCTCAGTCGCTGCACCAATGATCACTGATGCCAGGGGTTCCCCTGCACCATTTAATATACAGGTGTAGCTTCGTTTTTCATTAACCTGAATCTCTTCGGCCTGCCCCAGGTAGCTTGCTAATTGTTCGGCCGGGTAGTTGAGAACGTTTCTTTTTATCTTGCGAGCCCCTGTATGTCTGCATACCTTTTCTATTTCCCGGCTCGATACTCTCTGAATGGCCATAATTCCAGCCTCAGTGAAAACCTGCTCTGCCAGCGAGTCAATACTGCGGTCGGCTAATACCAGTTTCACACCCAGTGAAGCTATCTTTTTTAGATTTTTTTCATAGCGCTCTTTATTCTGTAAATAATATTGAAAGCCAGCTTCAGTTGCCCTGGCTTCACTTTCAATCTCTTCCGGTGCCAGAGCGTCGTCAACTGCCATTATTTTCGCATTATTCAGCCACCGGGGCATGTCATGATTCATTGGCTCTTTGCTGAGCAGCACACCCATAAACACCTGATCAGCAGCAGCTTCGCGAGCCACCACCGCATCGGCATATTTATAGTCCGGGTTGAGCAGCTTGCCGCAGCCAATTATGCGGGCTCCATTTACCAGCAAACGAGCCAGGTCCTCCTGACCTCTCCCGGCAATACTAGCCACCTGCAAAAGCTGCGGGTCATCAATGGAATTGACCGGCCGGCTCATTTCCTGTAACAGCTCAATACTGTGCTGTATTCCCAGCTTAATACCCTGGATTACCTGAGTTACCGGAACCCCCTTCATGACCTGGTTGGTTCCTTCCGACACCAGGGCGCCGGCTATTATGGTGGCAGTAGTAGTCCCATCGCCCACTTCCGCCTGTTGAGAGCGGGCTGTATTAATAATCATACGGGCAGCCGGATGATTTACTGCCATCAGTTTCAAGATTGTAACCCCATCATTGCTGATTACTACGTCACCGAGGCTGTCAATCATCATAATATCCAAACCCTTTGGACCAATAGTACCCTCAATAGATTGAGATACGAGCCGGGCAGCATTGGCATTGCCTAACAAGGCCTGTAATTTATCATCAATTTCACTGTTGGGAAGTGATTTGCCGGACATTCCTGCCTCCTAATTATCTTTTACATAGCTAGTATTTTCTCTGCCTATTTGATAAATAGCTTGTTATCTGAAGTGGTGTTTTTAAAAATCTCATTTATTATATTGAGCACTGATTCCACCGTTCCGGCAGCCTTCCAGTATTCCATGCGCACCGGACCGATAAGGCCAATTTTGCCTAACTCACCTGCCGTCCGGTAGCCTGCAATAACCAAACTCATTTCCTTAATATCTTCGGCAGTATTTTCCTGACCGATACGAATATCCACTCCGTCTTTAATCTGTTCCGGCAGAATATCTTTGAGGGAACCATCCTCGCCAAATAATGTAAGGATGCGGCTTAGTTTATCCAAATCCTTAAATTCAGGCTCCTTGAGCATGTTTAGGGCGCCATTGATTATTACCTTTTCATCGTTCGGGCTATCTAAAAGACTATCCAGGGCTTCCAAGGAGTCCTCAATAACCTGACGCCGAATTTTTAGCTCTTCGCGTAATATCTGTAAATCACTGCGCTGTAATTCAGTTAGTTTCTTGCCCCGGAAAGCACGGTTAAAGATATCGCTGATAACCCCTAAATCTTGGCTATTAATTGATTTGGGGATAGATATCTTGCGGTGCATAATAACACCCACATCAGTAATCACCAGAACCAAAGCTTGCCCTTCCTGTATTGGGATAAGCTGCAAAGATTGAAACTGGCTGAATTTAACTGATGGTACGATGATAAAAGAAGCGTAATTAGTAACCTTAGATAGAAAACTACCTACTACCTGAACTACATCGCTCCATTCCTGAATACTATCGTTCATGAATTGACGCAGAACCTCAATTTGTTCATCAGTGGGATTTTCGTTCTCCATCATACAGTCTACAAAATACCTGAATCCCTTTTCCGAGGGAATCCTGCCCGCAGAAGTATGAGGCTGTTCCAGGTATCCAATGTCCTCCAGATCAGCCATTTCATTTCTTACCGTTGCCGCACTGATATTCAAAGCATGTTTTCTGACCACCGCTCTGGAACCAACCGGTTCAGCGGTAGCTACATAGTCTTTGATTACTGATTCAAGTATCTGGCGTTTCCTTTCATCCAATATCATAATATCACCTACTCTGTTAGCACTCTCTTTTGTTGAGTGCTAATAAGCGTTTCTTAAAAAATATCATCTGCAGATGTCTTTGTCAAGCAGTTCTGGGATAAAGGTCTGAACCCTAACTTATTTCTAGTATTTCACTGTTTCTAAACTATAAACTGGTTAAATACCTGATTGGAAAGAAAATAAGCTTTCTTAGTCAAAAAAAAGCTTTCTTTATCCATTTGTAAAAGTCCTTTATCCTGGCAGTTGGTTATAACATCCCGGTGCTCCCCCATGATATCAAAGCCGAATCGGTCTTTAAACTCCTTGAACTTAATGCCTTCGCTAAGACGCAACCCGAGTATAATAGCATCGGCTGCCATCTGACGCGGGGTCATGGTTTCCAGAATCTCTATGCCCAGCGGTCGGCCTGTCCGGCAATTGTCAATATATTTATTGACCCCCGCCTGGTTAAGGTGTCTTTGTCCGTTTATATAACTAACTGCGCCGCAACCAATACCCAGATATTCCCTGGCTTGCCAGTACAGCAGGTTGTGGCGGCATTCATAGCCCGGCCTTGAAAAATTCGATATTTCATAGTGATGAAAGCCTTGTTCCGCTAAAAATTCCAGGGCAGTATAATATAAGCTCGCTTCTGCTTCATCATCCAACAGGGATATAGTACCTGTTTTAACCTTCTGGGCCATAGGGGTGGAATCATCAAGCTGCAGCAAATAAGCAGAGATGTGTTGGGGATTAAACTCTATAGCCGAATTCAATGTATCCTGCCAGCTTGCCAGGGTCTGATTGGGCAACCCGTAAATAAGGTCGATATTATAATTATTAAAGCCTGCCCTTACCACATCCCGAAGGGTCATGCGGGCTTCAAGACCACCGTGCATCCTGCCCAGGGCCTTAAGCTCATTATCATTAAAGCTCTGCACTCCTATGGATAAACGATTAACCCCGACACTTTTTAAATCCTTGATATTCTGCAGGTTCACCGTAGCCGGGTTTGTTTCCAAGGAAATCTCCAACTCGCCACTGATTTTGTAACCGGCAAAAACTGCTGCCAAAATTCTTTCCACTTGTTGGGGTTTAAGGAGGCTAGGGGTGCCGCCGCCTAAAAAAACAGTTGTAATAGGGTTTTTTATTGATTCAGCCCGGTGCTCTAATTCTCTGATTATACTACGTGTATAGTTCTCCAATACCTCTGCATCTGTTATAGGTAAAGAATAAAAATCACAATACTCGCATTTATGGAGGCAAAAGGGAATATGGATATAGATACCGATGGCAGCGGAACTATTTGCCATCATCTAGCTCCATTACCGTCATGAAAGCATCCCGCGGAACCTCCACATGCCCAATCTGTTTCATCTTTTTCTTGCCTTCTTTCTGCTTCTCGAGGAGTTTCTTTTTTCTGGTAATGTCACCGCCGTAACACTTAGCCAAGACGTCCTTGCGCATAGCTTTAACACTTTCCCGGGCAATGATTCGATTACCAATTGAGGCCTGTATTGATACCTCGTACATTTGCCGGGGAATAATTTTGCGCAACCGTTCCACCAGGCCTCGGGCTCTAAAGTAAGCCTTATCTTTATGGGTTATGGAGCTTAAGGCATCTACTATCTCTCCATTTAACAAAATATCAAGTTTTACAAGATCAGATACTACATAATCCCGCACCTCATAATCCAGGGAAGCATATCCGCGAGTTCTTGATTTTAGACTATCAAAGAAATCAAAGAGTATTTCCGCCAGTGGAAGGTTATAGCTAATCATTACCCGATGCGGGGTCAGGTATTCCATATTGATAAAGCTACCCCGCTTATCCTGGCAAAGTTCCATCACTGTACCTACATAATCGTTGGGAACCATAATTATAGCCTTTACATATGGCTCCATTACTTTATCAATGCGCTGAGGATCAGGCCAGTGGCTGGGATTACGC
Source organism: Syntrophomonas sp. (assembly GCA_028709585.1). GTDB lineage: Bacteria > Bacillota > Syntrophomonadia > Syntrophomonadales > Syntrophomonadaceae > PHAA01. The sequence continues at coordinate 5,880 of JAQVWS010000019.1, forward strand.
ACAGTTTCTTCGCTGCGGTCAGTAAGTATGATTCGATATATTACGCTGGGGGCCGTCGCCATAAGCGACAGGTCGTATTCCCGTTCCAGCCGTTCGCGGACAATCTCCAGATGCAGCAGCCCTAAAAAACCGCAGCGAAAGCCTAAGCCCAATGCATCCGATGATTCCGGTTCATAAATCAAAGAAGAGTCATTTAATTTTAGTTTTTCCAAAGCATCCCGGAGTTTTTCAAAATCACTGTTATCTATCGGGAAAATCCCGCAATACACTACCGGTTTAACCTCCTGGTATCCGCTTAAAGGCTGCGAGGCCGGGCAGGATGCCAGGGTAACCGTATCGCCAACCTTGGTATCCGCAACATTTTTTATTGCTGCGGCCAGATAGCCAACTTCTCCAGCTTTAAGACTTTCGACAGTGGTCATAAAAGGTGATAGGACGCCAATTTCCGTAACCTCAAAATCTTTGCCGCTATACATCATGCGTATCATGTCGCCTTTATGCAATTCGCCCGAATCCACCCGGATATAGGAAATTGCCCCTTTGTAAGGATCAAAATATGAATCGAAAATCAAAGCCCGCAATTCTGCTTTTTCATCGCCTTGGGGCGGAGGTATTTTGGCAACGATAGCCTCCAGCACCTCTTCAACACCAATACCTAGTTTGGCAGAAATAGGTATTATTCCTTGCTGATCCAACCCAATCACGTCTTCGATCTCCTGTTTCACAACTTCCGGTTCCGCACCCGGCAGGTCAATTTTGTTGACTGCCCCAATAATCTCCAGGTTTAAATCCATAGCCATATAAACATTGGCTAGGGTCTGGGCTTCAATACCTTGAGATGCATCAACTACCAGGAGGGCTCCTTCACATGCGGCCAGGCTCCGTGATACCTCATAAGAAAAATCAACATGCCCCGGTGTATCGATAAGGTTTAATATATAGGTTTGTCCATCCCGGGCTTTATAATTGAGACGAACCGGCTGCAGCTTAATTGTAATACCCTTCTCCCGCTCCAGGTCCATCTTATCCAGAAACTGCTCGCGCATTTCTCGGGCTGTCAAAGCACCGGTAATCTGCAACATCCGGTCTGCCAGAGTTGACTTGCCATGGTCTATATGTGCAATAATGCTAAAGTTTCTAATTCTATTCTGCAAATTTAACCCTCCAAAAAATAACTGGGCTGACCAGTAAAAGGTCGCCCTTCATTATACCTTATTGGCACACATGTCTTCAATGCAGCCGGGAATAGTTATAGCCGCATAGCTTTTTAAATAATATTTGCTATTATATTTTGCTATTATATAATGAAGAAATATGGAGGAGCAAAGAAGAAAGGAGCAGGATATTTATTAAAACCATATTATCTATTTTTGTTCCGGTATTGGTACTGGTATATTACTTGAAAACAGGCTGGTCCGGTTTAAAGACCCGAAAATTTCTGGTATTTCTGCTGGTAGCAGGTGTTGCAATATATTATATAGGCATTCTCGTTAGTCCCATTGATATTGTAACGGGCTCCACGCTGGTGCTGCTGGGCACCTGCTTGTTTTTTACGGCTGTAGGTGTGAATCTGAGCGCCAGTAACAATGTAAAGAACCGCGACTCTTTACCTCCAGATGATATTAACAAATGATACTTTATAGATTTTTGCGGTACTGCAGTAAACTATCGCCGGTTGCCTGTGCTTCCATCTTAATCTGCTGCCAGAATGATATAACATCTTCTCTGACTTCCCGTTTGTCATAGCTATGAGCCTCCCCCATTGCAAAGATGTTGAACTCGTCACCTTTATCCTGCCAGCCTATTATCGGATTCCGGTTTTCAAGGGTCAAACTATTTATACCCTGGTTGCTTATATTCAGTCCCATAATCACTAGTAATAATACTGTCACCACCAGCAGATATGGGCATAATTTTGCTGCCATGCTCAGTCAACCTCCTTAAATACCTCGACCAGCACATCTGCAAATAAACTTGCGCTATTATTTACTTCCTTCAGGCTATTAAAATCACGGCCAAATTCCAAAAGCAAATTATGGGGATGAAATTCCTGGTTATAGGTTCCTGCTTTGGTAATCACACCCTTAATGAGCCCTGGATACATTTCTTCGCCCTGCTGGTAAATCTGTTCAGCAAATTTCAAGTTTTTTTGCCAATCAGGGTGCAGTTTGCGCTCATTGGTTCCAACCACAATTAGGATTTGGGCGCACTGCTTGCCCTTTATCTTTACAGTAGGCGCTTTTTTCTGTCCTGGTATGCTGTCCCGGTGAATATCAAAAAGTGCCAGAACATTTTTGTTGTTCTTTAATATTTTGTTTACCGTTGCCCGTGATTTGGTATAGCTGCTATCATACGGATAATCATGTATGGTATTTATGAATTGCGCAGTCAAACCCTTTTCATTTAATTCATCTTTCAAAGTCTCAGCTGCCTGGTTTATTAAACCCTTTTTCCCATCAATTCTTGCCTGGCCGCTGTCGGGTATATAGCTTTCTCCACTGTGGGTGCAGTACAGGAAAACCGTGCCTTTTTTCAGCCGGGCTAACGTCTCTTGATCCAAGTTATAATCTTCTTCAATATTCTCCTCAAGCAATGCAGGCAAATCCTCTGGTTCCGGTTCAGCTATAGCTATCTTGGGGCTGGTTCTATCTACAAAAGCCAGCGCCTGGATATGAGATCCTATTATATTCTCAGGAATGGTATTAATGGAGTATTCATCCTCAAGGGTTTTGTTCGCTACATTATTACCTGCTAAGAGTACGTTGTTTTCCTGCAGAAGGAGTTCTGATTGACGCTCATTAATCTGCAATTTAGTAAATGGTACCAGGATTCTCTCTGTATTTAATATTTTTACCCCTTCAGCATATTGAAAGTTTATATCCACACTGATTCCAATTATGACTGCCGCCAGGAAGGCCTGAATTAATACCATCCCTTTGAGAAACTTTAAAAAATTTCGGCCATGCATATTACTCACCTCGTCCCTGCTAAGAAATCTTATGGCAATCTATGGTTAAATAGAACTAGAACGAGGTTTAATATTATTAAATAATATGCCACTGATAAAAAAAGCTATTCTTTGCATTGCATTTTAAATTACTAGATGCTATAGTATTTCTGTTAGCTTGAAATTCCAAGGAGGTGAAAGTGTGGCAAAAAGCAAGACCCCTGTCAAGAGAGCCCGAATAGCCGAAGATAACCGGCTTAGAAATAAGGCATTTAAAAGCAGATTGAAAACTACCATTAAAAAATATGAGGGTTCTTTAACCTCTGATAATGCTGATACAGCCAAAGAGAATCTGGTTGAGGCAACCTCCCTGATTGATAAAAGCGTATCCAAAGGCATAATGCACAAGAATACCGCAGCTCGCAAGAAATCCAATTTAGCCAAAAAATTTAATAACTTGGCTCAATAAGCTATAAATAGGCCTGTCTGCGGACAGGTTTTATTTTTTTGCGCAAATCTCAACTAATAAGGTTTCCATTAGAATACGGGGATCTTTGCTTTCTTTTTTGAAACTCGTATCTATCTCCAATAATTTCTCCAGCAATATCCGAATCTCTTCCTTACTAAAGCGATTAGTTTTTTCTATTATTTTATTGACCACAAAACTTTTTTGGCTGGTCAGCTCAGCAATTTTGCTGCTGGAATAACCCATCTCCTGATACAGTTTTATTTTGCCGAGACTTAATATTTGTCTGGTTATCATATGTAAGATCAGCAAATGGTGCTCCCCCTGCTCCTGCAATTGGTAGAAGGCCGCTAATGACGCCTTTAAGTTTCGATTCAGCAAGGCATCGGTCAGTTTGAATATTTTAATTTCCTGTTTGCTGTCTACTTGCCCGTCAATATCATTTACCCCAATCACCATATCTGGTTTAAAGATCAAAGAAAGTTTATCAATAAGATTTATTATGTAATACATATCCTGCCCGCTATTAGCTATTTGTTTGAGAGATGCCGGCGCCACCCGCATATTTCTGCGGCTAAATTCGCTTTTACACCATTTTTCTAATTCTGCTGGGCCAGGTCTTTTCAGGTTAATAACCTTGGCCTGACTATTGATATACTTTACAATCGGGTTAGAAGGATTATATTCAGTGTAAGTAAGAATAAGCACCTGACCATGATTGTTATGCTGGAAATAATCCTTAAGGACTTGCAGGTATTCCTCTATTTTCCGCGCTTTACGGGAAGCTTTGCCTAACCAGCCCGGCTTTTTTATTATTACAACCCGGCTTAAGGCAAATAACGGGCTGAATTCCAAGGTCTGTCCTAATTCCATTGCACCTATTTCATCAGCATCAACCACAACTACTTCCGGCTCATCACCATTCTGCTCAGATACTCCGGCAATGATCTTTTTGATTTCCTGATCTATTAAATAGCTTTCTTCACCCCACAGATAATAAGCAATATTTTCGGCCATGGTCCAGGAACCTCTCTTATCATAAATTTCCATTCCAATTTATATTATACCTCATCATCATTCAACTTCAGAAGTCCAACTAAATTTTGATACCGGGACTCCTCATGTCAGTGTTTTTGAGTCTTGGCACAATTAATCATTAATTTGCGCCCATTGGTTCTTACTATAACAGCGCCATCCTGATCGGTTCGCAAGACCTTTGCTCCCGTCTTAGCGAGGATTTCAAGCACATCCGGATGAGGGTGCCCGAAAGGGTTGTTAGCGCCTACTGAAATCACTGCATAGCGCGGTTGCAGGTCATTATAAAAACTCGGCAGGAGTGAACCTTTACTGCCATGATGGGGTACTTTTACCAGAGTGACCGGGCTGTCAGTTGCTTCTAATACTTGGGTCAATACTTCCTGGGGAATGTCTCCACATAAAATTGCTGAAAAATCGCGGAATTTTATCTGTAAGACCAGTGATTTGCGGTTAAAATTATCACCGGAATAGTTTTCTCCTGATGGATATATAACCTTAATTTCCAAATTTTCTTCCAGTTTAATATACTGCCCCGCTTGTAGTGATACTATGGGAATATTTTGAAAAATTGCTATATTGCGCAGATTATAATATTCATTACGGTCTTTTATACACTCCGGCAATCCAATATACTTTATCTGCGTCGCGTGGGCTACCCTTACCAAACCCTGCAGATGGTCAATATCAGGATGGGTATTTATGACCATATCCAGCTTGCTTATACCACGATAATGCAAATATGGCAAAACCGTCTTGGAACCTACATCATACATAGGACTGCCTCCCCCATCCACCAGTACGAACCGCCCCTGCGGGGTTTTTATCAGAGTAGAATCGCCCTGGCCTACATCTATAAAGACCATTTCCAAAGAACCCCGGTTATAATATCCGGCTGGAATCAATAGACTCCCTATAAAAATCAGCATAGATAGCAAGGCAGGCAAATAAAACCTGCGATACCGGATGTTTTGCATTGCCAAAACCACCATCAACAAAGCACTATAGTATAAAATCATTAAAGCAAGGGCCGGGCTGGCTACCCATAGATAGGCACCCGGCAATTGTTTAACCCCCTCGACAACATATAATATCAACTCTACACAAAATCCAGCCGGATATAGCAACAAAGCTGCCAGGGAATGAGAGACCGGTGCCGCTAAAAGCGAAATAAAGCCAAGCATAACCGCACCGCCTGATAGGTAAGTAACCAGGATATTAGCCAGAATTGAAACCGGAGTAAAGAGGTTAAAATGGTAGGCTATAAGTGGTAAAACCGCTAGTTCTGCAGCTATTGGTATCAAGATTAGATCATATCCCCAGCCTTTATATGGTAATTTATCTCTAAGGAGCGGAAAAAGGCTGACCAGCCCCCAGGTTGCCAAAAAAGTAAGTTGAAAACTCAAATCAAATAACGAAGCTGGATTCATAAACAGTATGATTAAGCCAGAGATAGCCAAAGCATTAAGCAGCGCGTTTTCTCTGCCGGTGTAATAGGCTAGAAGTCCCAGGCAACCCATAATTACAGATCGTATAACCGGCACAGGCCATCCCACCATGGTTCCATAGAGCAGCAACACGGCAACTCCGATTAGGAATCTTTTGCTTTTGGATGCTCCGGCCAGAGATGTCAGCCAGGCAACCATCAACAGTACAAACCCAACATGTAAACCTGACACCGAAAATAAATGCACAATACCGGTTTTCTGAAAATCCTCATACTGTTCTTCATCAATATCCTCCCGGCTGCCCAGAAGCATACCCAAAAGTATTGATGATTCCTCCTGGCTAAGGAGCTGCCGGGTTACTTGCTCTCCCTGACTGCGGAAAGAATCAATATATTTAAGCAAGCCGCTTTGTGAAGCTATGAGGCTGAGCTCACTATTTTTTTTTACGGTCAGGGTGTAATAGATTCCCTGTCCAGCCAAATATGCCTGGTAATCAAATTCTCCCGGGTTGCCAGGTTTATGAGGAATCTTCAATTCACCCCGGAGCCTAATCTCATCACCTCTGCCAATGTTGGGATTAAAAAGACATACTACCCGAACTTTTCTTTGCAAAGGTAAGGATTTTTCACATTTAAGAATAAATGTGGTCTTTTCATTGTCATAATGCGGAAAATTAACAACTTTCCCACTGAGTTCAGCATCTTTTTTTTGCGTCAGCACCGATGGCATATCTAATACCAGCAGCTGGTAATATATCATTCCTGCGCATAAAATTATCAGCGCCCAGACAATTTTATATCGATTTTCACGATTAGCGTAACTGGCTGGCAAACCGATAACCACCAATAGCAAGAACAAATACCAGCCTTTATAGCAACCCAGAGCGATCCCACTGGCAAAACTCACAAAAATCAGCGGCCACGCATTAAACATATTCTCTACCGCACAGTAATCAGGTCTTTTATTTCATCAAATTTCTTGTCACCTATCCCGCTTACTTCATTAATATCCTCCGGGTTCTTAAATTGCCCATGAATGGTTCGATATTCAATGATGCGTTCAGCCAAAACCAGGCCGATACCTGGTAATTTTTCTAATTCCTGAGCATCCGCCGAATTTATGTTTATCTTTCCTGATCCCCCTGGCTTTTGCAATGCAACCCCGTATATTGAGCTGCTGCTTATCTCCGGAGGCGGAGAAACCTCTTCCCCTGTCCCAGGTACTACAATAGGCTGCTCATCCACAATCTTCTGAGCCATATTTATACTGCTAAGGTTAGCGTTCGGTAAAGCCTCAGCCATCTCAACTGCCTCATACACTCGAGCCCCTGAAAGCAATCTGTACACTCCAGGCTTATGGACAGCACCGGTTACATAGACCATAATAATTTCCTCTTGATCAGGTTTATCCGACTCATTTTTGAGCGTATCGGATATAATCTCTGCCGGTATTTGTTTTTGTTCCTTTATTTTTTCATATTTGATACCCCCGGCAAATCCCAGCAGGAAAACCAACAGCGCCGCCGCTCCTAAATAACGCCGATCTATTGCCAACACTATGCTTCACCACCCTGAAATATGTTTCGTCATTTATCGTTTATTTCCTTCTTTTTAATTATTAGGTTTTTATGGCTATTTTTGTTAGTTCCATTATATAATAAATAATGGTTGTTTTACCGATCAATGTAAGCGAAAATATACTATGAAACTGTAACAATTGATATTCGGGAGGGGCAGAAAGCATGTTTGACATCAGAAGCCTGGCCAAAATTGGTACTGCTAAAAGGTTTTTCACCGATGAAATATTCTTTAATGAAGGAGATCCGGGACACGAGTTATTTATCCTGCTTAAAGGAAAAGTAGCTGTTTTATTAAACTCAATCGACGGTTCTCAGTTTAAGGTTGCGGAACTGGGTCCAGGGGCTTTTTTTGGTGAGATGTCTCTTTTGGAAGGCATGCCGCGCAGTGCAACTATTCTGGCTTTAGAAGAATCAATAGTAATCGCCGTTGATCAGAACAACTTCGTAGAACTGATATCCCATCAACCTGAGTTGATTTTTCGTATTATGAAGGGTATGAGCAGCCGTTTGCGACAGCTTAATGAAGAGGTAGCCGGACTAAAGACTGGCGATGATGAGGAATCCAGTGACAGCGAAATTATCGCCGGTGATATTGCTCAAGCTGATATTATTCCAGAAGCAGCTAAAAAGCAATATACATTGACCGCATCTAAAGGCGATGAGAAATTTACCTTTGACAAAGATACTGTCTGTCCTGTCTGCGATAAAACCTTTATGACGAAAATGGTACGTTCCTCGAAATTACGTTTAAAAGGGCATAATCCCGATCTGCGTCAGCTTTTCATTGATTTTGATCCTATCTGGTATATGGTTTATGTGTGTCCTCATTGCCATTATGCTAATTTTAATTATGAATTCAAACAGGTGAGTGCGGAAATCAAAGGAATGATTCTAAAAGAAAAAGATAATTTAAAAAAACAGTTTAATATCAGCTTTTCAGAGTCCCGTAGACTAAATGAGGTTCTAAACTCTTTTTACCTGGTATTACATATTTTATATCTGGCCAAAAAGCCTGATCAAGCAAGGATAGCCAAGGTATGGCTGCGTTTATCATGGCTGTATGAAGATGCTGATGATCAAGAAATGTACCGGTTGTCTACCGAAAAAGCTCTGGAGGCCTTTAAAGAAACCTATTTTAATAGCCGGCGCAATACGTCACCCGAGCAAGAACAGCGCCTGGCTTTGCTATTAGGCGAATTAAGCATGCGCATAGATCAATTAGATGATGCAGCCAAGTTCTTCCGCAATGCAATCCTGCGCAAGGGTGGTAATGCAACAATAAACCGCCAGGCTGAAGACCGTATTCAGGAACTTAAAACCCTAATCACTGCTAACGAGCTGGCATCGGAATAGGCTAAATATTATCAAGATAAAAACGTGACCGGAATCAATTGGAAGTGCACCCCCAATTTTAGATAAAACACAAATAATTGGAGATGCACTTTAATTATCCGGCTGCTTTTTTGTTTTTAGCTCAGCTTTTCGTAGCTTGAGCACAAGGTTTCATCCTCAGGCGCACCGTTGTGGATGTGTTGGCAGGGTGTAACCCTGATGGCGTTTAGTGTGCAGAAATCCGAAGTATTATGATATTGGCAGCTGCTAACATCACAGTGGATAGTCTGCTGTTTCTTATTCATACCATCCCTCCTATCAAAATATCGTTATTAATTTGTACAATAATTAATGATATTATGTATTTTGGCAGCAAGTTATAGTAATAACTGTTAATCTCCATAATCTTGCTTTTGAATAATAGGAGTGGTATCCTTGGCTTTTGAAGGGGATTAATTTTTGATATGCTGTTAATATAGGGGAGGTTGTAAAATGGCCCAAGAACTATTAATGGGTAATCAGGCTATCGCAATGGGCGCGATTCGTGCTGGAGTAAGAATTGTCACCGGTTATCCGGGAACCCCTTCAACCGAAATACTTGAAACCATTGCCGCCAGAAACCCTGGCCATATTTACGTGGAATGGTCAGTTAATGAAAAAGCAGCTTTAGAAGTAGCTGCAGGTGCTGCTTATACCGGGGTTCGTTCCATGGTTACGATGAAGCAGGTTGGTTTGAATGTAGCGTCAGATCCCCTTATGAGTCTTGTTTATATTGGTGTTAAGGGTGGGATGGTAATTGTCGTAGCTGATGATCCTGGCCCAATTTCATCTCAAACCGAGCAGGATACTCGTCATTTTGCCATATTTGCCAAATTACCGGTATTTGACCCCTCTTCACCGGAAGAAGCTTACCTGATGATTGAAGACGCATTTGCATACTCTGAAAAACATAATACTCCGGTACTCTTTAGACCTACTACCAGAGTTTGTCATGGCAGCGCCTCTATCAACCTGGAAGATAATATCGCCCTTAAGAAACCGGAGGGTTTTGTTAAAGACCCCAAATGGTCTATTTTCCCGCGTTTATCCTATCAGAATCATCTGCTTATCGAAGCCCGCCAGCCGGTACTGGCAGAGGATTTTTCTTCATATCGCTTTAATTCCATACTGGGTAGCGGTAAAAAAGGGATTGCCACCGGCGGTATAAGCTATGCCTATACTAAAGAGGCTTTGACTATGCTGTCAGCTGAATGCCGGTTGTTAAAAGTATCCACTCCCCATCCCTTTCCTGAAAAACTGGCTTTGGAATTCTTACAGGCGGTTGATGAGGTTCTGGTAGTGGAAGAACTTGATCCGGTAATTGAAAAAGAGCTAATTTTCCTTTGCGGAAAACATCATTTAAATGTGAAGATCAATGGCAAACTGACCCATCATATTCAAAACGCCGGAGAAAACACAGTGGAATCAGTCAGCCAAGCTGTAGCGGAATTTATGAGTATCACTGCTATGGCGCGTGAAGAACACCCGGTCTTGCCTGAACTGCCGGTTAGACCTCCAGTCTTGTGCGCAGGCTGTCCTCACCGAGCATCTTTTTATGCGGTTAAAAAAGCCATGCGAGGACGAAGATCCATTTTCTCTGGAGATATTGGCTGTTATACCCTGGGAAATGCCAGCCCTCTTAATATGGTAGATACCTGTCTGTGCATGGGAGCCGGCATCACAATAGCCCAGGGGTTGGAACGGGCCGAGCCAGGGGTTAAGCACTTTGCCTTTGTTGGCGACTCTACTTTCTTTCATTCTGGTATTACCGGGGTAATCAATGCCGTTTATAATGAGACTGATATAGTATTGGTAGTATTGGACAATTCAACCACCGCCATGACTGGCCACCAGCCTCATCCTGGTACCGGCCGGACTATGATGGGTAATATTGCCGAGAAAATTAGTATCAGTGATGTAATAACTGCTCTGGGGGTTAAGTATGTGACCACCTGTAACCCCTTCGACCTGGAAAAGGCTGTTAAAACGGTCAAGGAAGCGGCGGAACATGAAGGTATTGCAGCAATAATATTTGAGGCTCCCTGCATTGCCATAACCAAACCGTCGCCTTTATATGCGGTTGATGAGGATAAATGTACAGATTGTAGAATTTGTATCAAAGAGCTAGGCTGCCCCGCACTAATAACAGCAGATGACAAGGTATTTATCGAGCCCGCCTTATGCTATGGATGCTCAATTTGTGCTCAGGTTTGCCCCTTTGACGCCATTGGAGGTGTAGATTAATGGTAGATTGTATTTTAGCAGGTGTAGGTGGACAGGGTACGGTACTCGCCTCCAAAATTATCGCTGAGGCGGCCATGGCTAAAGGCTATAAGGCCCGTACGGCTGAAACAATCGGCATGGCTCAGCGAGGCGGTTGCGTGGTAAGTCATGTTCGGATCGGCAATGATATCCATTCTCCATTAATTCCACATAAAACAGCTGACATTATCATTGGCTTTGAACCCGCTGAAGCGGTAAGATGTTTACCTTATTTAAAAGACACCGGGGTTATCATCGTTAACCAAAAAGCTGTTAAACCGGTAACCGCTTCTCTGTCTGACTCTGATTATGACGGCAGCGAAATGCTCCTTTTTTTGCGCAGTCAGGTCGAAAACCTGAAGATAGTTGATGGCGAGGCTATTTGTTCAGCTTGCGGTTCACCTAAAGTGTTAAACATAGCTTTACTAGGAGCAGCAGTTGCCACTGGCTCTCTTTTAATAAGCTATGCGGATCTGGAACGCACTATCCGGGCTAAACTCCCATCCAGGGTATTAGCCATGAATTTACAGGCACTATCGTTAGGGGTTGAATACGATTAAATATAGAGGAGAGAATGTGCAATGATGAGACGAGACCAGTTTGAGACTATCAAGAATATGTTGGCCAATCTTAACGAGGTAAGCGGGTTTTATCAGAAAAAGCTTGCGGCTATTGATCTCGATTCCATACAGGGTCCGGCTGACTTTGAAAAAATCCCCTTTACCAATAAAGAGGATTTGAGAGATGCATATCCGCTAGGTTTACAGGCAGTACCGGACACCGAAATTGTCCGCATTCACTCCTCATCCGGTACAACCGGAACACCTATTATTATCCCTTATACCCAGCAAGATGTAACCGATTGGGCTGAAATCTTTAAACGCTGTTACGAAACCGCTGGCATCACCAACTCTGACCGCGTACATATAACCCCCGGCTATGGCCTATGGACAGCTGGTATTGGATTTCAAAGCGGGGCAGAATTATTAGGTGCTATGGTTATTCCTATGGGACCTGGCAATACAGATAAACAAATCCAAATGATGATTGATTTAAAAAGTACGGTTTTGTGCGCTACTTCTTCATATGCACTGTTGCTGGCCGAAGAAATTGCCAGGCGGGGAGTAAGCGATAAAATTCGCCTTCAGAAGGGAGTCATCGGTTCAGAACGATGGGGCGAAAAAATGCGGCGCCGTATCGCCAATGAACTTGGGGTGCAGCTATACGATATCTATGGTTTAACCGAAATCTACGGTCCTGGCATTGCCATGAGCTGTGACCATGAATGTGGCATGCATTATTGGGACGATTATTTATATTTTGAAATCATTAATCCTAAGACCGGTCAGCTGGTACCGCAAGGAGAAATTGGCGAATTGGTTATTACCACGCTAAAAAAACAGGGTGCGCCCCTTATCCGTTATCGCACCCATGATTTGACCCGTTTCATACCGGGCGATTGTGCCTGTGGTTTGCATTATCCAAGGATTGGCACTATAATCGGCCGGACTGATGATATGGTCAAGGTAAAAGGAGTCAACATCTATCCGGGTCAAATTGAAGAAATCCTGAGTGAAATAAAAGGAACCAGCAGCGAATATCAGGTCATGATTGACCATCTCAACGGCAAAGACATAATGACGCTATTTTTCGAAAGCGATCCTGCCGCCAGTAAAAAGGCAGTGGAAACTGATGTAAAAAAGCATTTCAAGACTAAAGTAGGGCTAACTATAGTTCCCAAGGCGGTGGCTATCGGTGATCTGCCGCGCAGTGAGAAAAAATCAACCCGCATATTTGATAACCGCTACTAATGAGCGCTATTTGAACCAGCTCTTTTTTGCAATAAGAGGTGATATTGATGATAACCGAGATTTTGCCTGATATCTTCAAAATTGATGTACCATTGCCCCATAATCCCTTAAAGTCTACCAATTCTTACTTTATTCGTAATTCGGAGAGAAACCTTTTGATCGATACCGGGTTTAATTGCGAAGCTTCTAAAAATGTGATGGACAAGGCTTTGAAATTTTTGGGAGCACAAATGGAAAATACGGATCTTTTTATTACTCACCTTCATTCTGATCATTCCGGTTTAATCGAATATCTGGCCACCCCCGCAACAACCGTATGGATGAGTCAATCTGATATTATGAAGGAAACCAAACAGAATTCGGAGGAAAAGCGAAATGCAGCTATCAAACTTAAATCTGCATCGCCTGGTTCTATACCGGGGCTTGCACAAACATCCGGTTATCCAGCACTTTCAGACCTTGTTGAATCATCTGTCCATGAATAATACCCTGCCTATACATGCAGCTGAGCAATCTTATTTTGATTTTTATTATCAGCTTATCCAGGCAGCGCAGGCTAATAATATACAGGGAGATATCTGGCAAAATTATCTCTTGCAGCTCATTATTGAAGATGAAAATATTTTTAGTTTAGCCTGCGAACAACGTTCCTCACTCGGTGTAAACCTGTTACAGCTCGCGTCACATGACCTTGAGATTCTCCTGGCTCTTTACAAGCTGGATTGGGCTGAAATTCAGGATAAAATCGGACCGCCGGCCTGTCTGCCCGGGAACAATATTTTTCTTCCTGCCGAAGCGCCAATAATTCAGCTAAGATATCAGCAGAATATTATTGACCTGGGTAAGGTATGGAACAGCAGCGTGAGTCTTGAAGATAAGCGTACGGCCTTGGTTGGTTTCTACCAGCAGCATGCCTGTGGTCAGTTAGCTCGTTATGCTGCCTTTCGCTGGGACAATGGCCTGATCGGCATTGACCGGCCCGATCCGGTCAGCTTTGATGATCTGGTGGGTTATGAGCATCAAAAAGAGCTGCTGATCAACAATACCAGAACTTTTGTTGCCGGCCAGGCGGCCAATAACATGCTGTTGTACGGCGAAAAAGGGACCGGCAAGTCATCTTCTGTCAAAGCTCTGCTTAACATGTTTTTTAAAGACGGTTTGCGCATGGTAGAGCTTGGCAAACTGCAGCTGGGCGACTACAAACATGTTATTCAAGCGTTGCACAAACGCGGCAGAAGATTTATTGTCTTTATCGATGATCTTTCCTTTGAGGATTCAGAAGTGGATTATAAATATTTCAAAGCCAGCCTGGAAGGCAGCTTGGAAGCCCAACCTGACAATGTGCTGATTTGCGTTACCTCCAATCGGCGTCATCTGATTAAAGAAAATTGGAATGATCGCAAAACTTCCAATGAAGAGGTGCACATTTCCGATACTCATCAGGAAAAATTGTCTTTTGCGGATCGATTCGGCATTAGTATCAGCTACTATTCACCCAGTCAAGAGCAATACTTGAACATCGTAGAAGCACTGGCTAAAAAGCGGGGTATCATAGTTCCCCTTGAAGACCTGCGCAAACAGGCAATTCAATGGGAACTCAGCCATAGTGGACGTTCCGGCAGATGTGCCCAGCAATTCATTACCAGCCTTTTCGCAAGATCCTAGCCAGATATATGCTTGCTGGTTATACGTAAAATGAACTTTGAAAGAATGATACTGCTGATATGGTTTAAGGGTATGTGATGAAAGGTAAGCATATTTATGGATAAAGCAGGGGAACAACCTCATTTATGGGGAGATAAACGCTACCATAGTTTAAACTTTCATCTTCGGGAGAGATTCGGAGAGAAAGTAGCCAAAATATCTTTAGATGCCGGTTTTAGTTGTCCTAATCGGGATGGCACACTGGCCACAAATGGCTGCGCATTTTGCAGTGGTCGTGGATCAGGAGATTTTGTGGCAGCACCGCAGGAATCTCTGACTGAACAGTTTCGGCAGGGTCAGGAAATAATGCGAAAAAAGTGGCCGGGGCAGAAGTATATTGCCCATTTGCAGGCTTTTACCAATACCTACGCACCGGTGGAAAAACTAAGCAAAGCCTATTATACTGCGTTGGAACAACCGGGTGTGGTGGGAATAGCTATTTCTACGCGGCCTGACTGTTTACCGGAAGAGGTTCTGGATTTGTTAACTGAGATTAATCAATCGACCTATCTATGGGTGGAACTGGGCTTGCAAACAATCCATAAGCGCAGCTCGCTCAGGTTGAATATGCACTATGATTATGACGATTTTACACAATCGCTCCATCAATTGCAGCTAAGAAAGATTGAAACCTGTGCCCATATTATCCTGGGATTGCCGGACGAAAAAGAAGAAGACATGCTGACAACAGCTCAAACCCTTTCTTGTTTGCCCGTTCAGGGCTTAAAAATTCACCTTTTACATCTAATGAAAAATACTCCTCTGGCTGATATTTATGACCGCCAGCCCTTTGCATTTTTAAATCAGGATGACTACGTTAATCTGGTAGTGAATATTTTAGAAATTTTACCTCCCCAGATGATTATTCATCGTCTGACAGGTGACAGTCCGCGGGATTTGTTAGTAGGGCCCACCTGGAGTTTAAGAAAAAGACTGGTACTTAATGATATCGATAGCGAATTAAAACTTAGAAATAGCTGGCAGGGGAAGCACTTGGATTTACCCGGTTATAAATACTGATACTAAAGGCACACAGGTTACTATCAACAGCAGGCGGACTAATTGAAGAACACTTATTACCACTGTATTAGCCTGCAATTCATCCCCCACAATCAGCATCTGGTTTAGTCCTCCTGAAGTAGAACTGAGCAGACAGGTTATGATATCCCACCTGGTTATGCGATGAATGAAATAGGCTAGAATAAAATTGCTTATTACGATGATAAGGGAAAAGGCCAAAATTTGCCCAAACATTTGCTGAATTTTCTGAGCCATCAGGGGTGAAAATTCCAGTCCTACGCTGGCACCGATACCAATTAAAGCAGCTTGCATAACTTTTGGGGGAAAGACGGTTTCCTTCCCCAAAAAGATGTTCATTGCAGCCATGCCAAACATTGATCCAATAATACCTCCGGCAGGAAAATGCAGAATTGTGAGCAGCAGCCCCCCCAAAACACCAACTCCGTATTTTTTTAATAGATCCGATTTATTATTGGCAGCCGGTTCTGCAGCTATGATTTCAAGCTCAGGGGCATTTGCCCCTTCAGAGTGAGTTATCTTTTGTTTTATATATTGGGCCAGAAGAGGTACTACGCTTAGAATTACCAGTAGCCGCACAAACTGATAAGTAGATACAACCGCTACTTCTGAATGATATGCTAGTGCCATAGTAGCAATAACATTGATTCCTCCCGGTGCGGCAGAGAAAAATGCGGTGATCAAGTCTGAGGAATAGTAATTAATAGCTATAGTCATTAATAAAGTGAATACCACCGTCCATATGACAACCAATAAGGCTGGTATCGCAATCTTATTCAAAACCGCCAGCTTATTTTTATTTATTTTGGCTCCTGCGGACAACCCTAAGATAATCTGAAAAACATCCACAAATTGTACGGGAAGCTGGGGTAAGCTGCCGCTCCAAATCTGAAATCCGCCAATAAAAAACACCGGTCCCATCATAACGGCGGCGGGAAAGGAAAGCTTGCTCAACACCCACTGGCCCAGGAAAGCCAAAAAAATAGTAATCATCATCGGTTCGAACCAATTCACGCATTAACCTTCTTATCTTGCCGCAGCTAATCAAGAGTAGTTCGGGCCATTTTTTATACTCTCATTGGCCTGGCACTAATAATAAAACTGAGCCACAATTATTTTTTCTACATTTTGCCATCTCAGGTTATCAATACTCTTATTTAAAGTCAAATAGAGAAATTGTTCCAGGACGCACTTTTTTTTGCAATGATTTCTGTGGTGGCAGCGTAGTGTTTACTATAATATAAAATATAGGTAAAATATGGTGCAGGTTGAAATGACTATGGCAGCCTTTCCAACCTTGCAGAAAGGAGAGATATAATGAATTTATTGAAACATAAGAAATCTTTAACCTGGCTATTTCTGTGTCTCCTGTCAGCCCTATCAATTGCTGGATGCGGCAATTCCAATTCCACCAATCCGTCTGCTGAAACCGGTATAAAAATGACGCTGATTACAGGAGCACCTGTTTTTGCCTCCTATACTGACTATCCGGCTAATGTGCAGCCTGTAGTCAATAGTTATCAGATTTCTCACGATCTCAGTAATGTGATAAAC
This sequence comes from Syntrophomonas sp., assembly GCA_028709585.1. GTDB lineage: Bacteria > Bacillota > Syntrophomonadia > Syntrophomonadales > Syntrophomonadaceae > PHAA01. The sequence continues at coordinate 23,095 of JAQVWS010000019.1, forward strand.
AGCAGCCGCTTCAGATTCTCCCCTCAGGTTCAGGAGCTCCTGGTGAAAAATGGGTTTGTTGTAGATCCAACATCATGGGGAGAGGAATTTTTCATGATGTATGAACCCAACCGCTATGATGGTGTACCTAATTTTGTTACCACTGATGCCATGCTGCACAACTATCATCTCTTCTTCGATAATCTATTGGAAAGAACTGAAAAAGAAAAGCTGATATCTGAGTTAAAACACCTAAATCAGCTTATGTTCAATACCGCCCAACAACAGTACAATACTCTGCAGGGCGGGCCTTGGGAGAATGCAGCTCGCCGTAATCTGGCCTTTTTCACTATCGGCAGTCTGCTGATGGACCCCGAATTTAAGATACCCGCCCCGGTACAAAACCAGGTTAAACAGGAGCTATCATTAATCAAAGAGCATAAGCCGGGCATGACGGTTTCGCCAATAATGAATATCGGCCAGGACAAGGTTGATATTGCTGCTGCATTGAAAGAGGATTATTCTCAATACATACCTCGCGGTCATTATACCCATTCTGCTGAGCTGCAGGATTATTTTAAAACTATGATGTGGTATGGGCGCTTAAACTTCAGGCTGAACAGTGAGGATGAAACCCGCTCAGCCGTATTAGTCACACTGGCTCTCAACAGCAGCGAAAATCAGAAGAGCTGGCAGACAATATATGATCCCACCTGCTTTTTCGTAGGGAAAACTGATGATCTGGGATTCTATGAATATAATAACCTGCTCATCCAGATTTATGGGAACGAGATTAAAATGAGCGAACTGACCGACAATAATGCAAAATGGGCTGAATTTATGGCAGCAACTAAAAATCTAAAACCACCAGCAGTTAATTCTATCCCCATTTTTGATGAAACCATACAACCAGACCGGGAAAAGGAAATAAAAGGGTTTCGCTTCCTGGGTCAAAGATATACTCTGGATGGTGATGTTTTTCAGCGCCTGATTTATCGGGAGGTTAAAGAAAACCCGGAAGGTAAAAGAAGAATGCTGCCGAAAGGCTTAGATATTCCGGCTGCCATGGGCAGTAAGCAAGCTTATGCTATTTTGCAGGAGCTGGGCGATACCCGCTATGAAAACTATCCGGAGAATATGGATAAAATGAGATCCTATATTGCTGGATTAGATAACCCTACCTGGACCCAGAACCTGTACTGGAGCTGGCTCTATACCCTGTTACCGCTTACTGCCGAACCCGGCGAGGGCTATCCCTCCTTTATGCGTAATCAGGCCTGGTACCACAAGGAACTGAATACCTATCTGGGCAGCTGGACCGAACTAAAGCATGATACTATACTTTACGCCAAACAGGTATACGCAGAAGCAGGCGGCGGTGGTGAGAACCTTGATGACCGGGGGTATGTGGAACCTAATCCCCAGCTATATGCTCGACTGGCATCGCTGGCGGCTATGACCCGGGAAGGATTGCAGAGCCGCAGTCTGTTAAATGAACGAGATGCAGACAGTCTGCAGCGTATGCAGGATTTATCATTAATGCTGAAAAACATCTCAGAAA
>JAQVWS010000134.1 GCA_028709585.1 Syntrophomonas sp.
ACGCTGTATCAGTATCGTGATCAGGAAGAGCAGGATTTGCACGTTTTAAGAGAAGCTATTAATACCCTAATTATCCTGTTAAGCCCGTTTGCGCCGCATATATGCGAAGAAATGTGGCATATCTGCGGTCATGCCGATAGTATTTGTATGCAGAGCTGGCCTCAATGGGATGAAGCCGCCCTGCTACAGGATGAAGTTGAGATAGCTATCCAGGTAAGCGGCAAGGTTAGAGACCGATTAACCGTACCTACCGGCATTTCCCGTGAAAATCTGGAAAAAATGGCTCTAGCCCAGCCGAAAATCCAGGAGCTGATTAACGGCAAGAGAATTATTAAAATCATAGTTGTGCCTGGAAAGTTAGTAAACATAGTGATTCAATAGCAATTAATTCCCTCCCCGGCGGCTGACTCTGGCTTACAAACAAAGCCCTGATGAGTTTAACCGGGGATGGGCTATTATCCCATATCTGCCCATCTAATCTTTTTTCGGTCCATGCATCAACCTTTGCTTATTTCCATTACTTCACTGCAAATTTAAGGGATTTCCCATATAGAAAATTAGCTTGCTGCCGGCCTGCAATTAACGAGAGCTTGCCATTGAGTATTTTGAGTTAGCTAATATGGTCTTGACAATTTAGCTAATGCCAATTAATATTTTAGTTAATTTAGGAATGGAGGTGATGTTATGCGGGTTAATACAACTGATCTGCAGAATGCCTTTGGGAAATATCTTTCCTTAGTTGAGAAGGAAGATATTATTGTTACCAAAAATGGAAAAATTGTAGCCAAACTAATACGTTATAATGAGCCCGATTATTTTTTGGTCCATGAAGAATCAGGAGGTTATAAAACCACTCAAAAAGTCAGTTACGATGAATACACGGCCCTGGTTGAGTCCTCTGATCAAAGGTATGAACTGATTGACGGAGAGATCTACCTGCTGGCTTTGCCCAGCTTTAAACATCAGGTTGTAGTTAACGAAATAGCCTGGCATTTTTACAACCATTTTAAAGGAAAGCCCTGCATATCATTAACAGCGCCATTTGATATCAGGCTTTGCGGCTTTGCAACCAAGTTCGAAGAATATCCCAATGTTGTCCAACCCGATGTTCTGGTTATCTGCGATAAGGACAAGATCAACGAATTCAGCAAATATGAAGGCATACCCACCCTTTTAGTCGAAGTGTTGTCTCCCACGACTAAAGGCAAGGATATGGTTACAAAACTAAATCTCTACATGAAAAGTGGAATTCGGGAATACTGGGTGGTGAATATAGAAAACAGGAGTATCATTCAGTACTCCTTTTCTTCGGCAAGAGATATGGATAACCAAAAAAGCTTTGGCGAGGAAGAAACTATAAAATCAAGTTTTTTTGCCGGGCTGGAGATATCTGTGAAAGATGTTTTTGCTGAGATCTAGTAGCATATGTCAAAACATTTAAAATATATATTTTCTATATAAATCATTTTATCTTAATCATAGCAGGAATACGTTGTTATACGCTTTAATGCCTATACCTAAGCAAACTTTATCATGCATTATGTACACGTTGACAATATAATTAATACCTGTAATGATAAACAAGAAGTACCTAAATTTAATTTTAAAGGAGGATACTTATGAGTTACGAAGCGATCATAATAGAAAAACAAGAGCACATAGGAGTTATCACCCTGAATCGTCCAGAAAGTCTTAATACTTTTGATGTTTGTTTAGCAACCGAATTTAATGATGCACTCAATAAGCTAGATGAGGATGAAGAAATCCGCGTTGTAATTCTCAAAGGTGCAGGCAAGGGTTTTTGTGCGGGTATTGACCTTAGCGGCCTTGAAGGGAAATCGCCATTGGAATATTATAACTGGGTTCAATTAATGGATAAATGGGGGCTAACTATATCAAAAATGAAAACACCCGTTATTGCTTCAGTACATAATATTGCCGTTGCAAATGGGATTGGTATTGTCGCATCAGCAGATCTAGCCATTGCAGCTGAAGGGACCAAATTCGGCGCAACAGCGGTTAATGTTGGTTTATTCTGTATGGGACCTGCAGTTACTTTGTCTAGGTGTATTGGTCGCAAGAAAGCGCTGGAACTATTAATGACCGGCGATCTTATTGACGCAAGGGAAGCAGAAAGAATCGGTCTGATAAATAAGGTCGTTGCTCCAGAAAAACTGGAAGAAGAAACACTGGCGCTGGCTCAAAAGCTTGTTGCTAAAAGCCCGTTGGCTTTACAAATGGGGAAACAGTCTTTTTATAAAATGGCTGATCTGGAATTGGAAAAGGCCTTTGAGTTAACTAAAAATCATTTTGCAATGTTGTGTACTACTCATGATGCCCATGAAGGAGTAAATGCTTTTTTGGCAAAGAGACCCCCCAACTGGCTTAATAAATAACCAATATGCCAATATTTTAATCTTTTGTTATAGAACTTTAATATAACCCAAAAGGAAGAAATGGGAACGTTTAAAACCTTTTGGGTTATATTGGTATATACCATCCTATTTTTAATCTTCCACAGCTACCTTGCGGGCATCTGCCCATAGGTTCTCCAGGTTATAGTAATCCCTTTCTTCCTGGCGGAAGACATGGAAGATGGTCGAGCCGTAATCCAAGACTATCCATTTTCCCTCTTCATAGCCCTCCTTGCGTAATACCCTTACCCCAAGCTGTTCTAACACTTTCTCCACGGTTTCAGCAATACTTCGAATCTGAATTTTATTGCGACCGCTGCAAATAACAAAATAATCAGCTATTATGGTTTGCTCATACACATTGAGTATGGCCAGATCCACGGCCTGTTCTTCCAGGGCTGCGTCAGCAATTATCTGCGCCAGTTTGTCTTCATTGATCAATTATAGCCCTCCTACGATTAAATTCCGTTTCATTTACCCTGTATTATATCATGCCTCACCTATAACTTTATAATGACTATCGCCTCGCAACTATTCGCAAGAAATTATTTCTAACCATAATGGTGCGAGAGTGCAGGATCATCTGTGAATCCAGACAGTAGCGGATGGTAGATTCAATGCCCAAGAGCATCGCTTTGTCCAAATCTCGAAATGATAGATGCCGTAAACCTTCAAGATCAGGATAAGGTTGGCGGTCAGGTTCTATCATATCCGCCAGGAAAATAAGCTTATCCAGTATGCTCATGTTCAGGGAACCCAGGGTATGAACCCTGACTGCTTCCAGTATTCCATGGTCTTTTAGCCCCAATTCCCTTTCTAAAAGCCAGGCTCCAACCGGAGCATGTAAAAGATCGGGTGTTTCACGGTCCATATCATTATCTATGAGCCCATTGGTATCAGCCATAATAATCAGTTCAGGGGCAGTCAGGTTCTTGGCATAATCGTGCAGAATCCCTGCTAGAAATGCCTTTTCGATATCAACCCCAAAAGCGTGTGCCAGTTCTGCTGCAGTATTTGCAACATTCATACTATGCTGAAAACGGTGTACAGACAACCGCTTCTGTACTATTGGGATAGCTTCTCTGGCCTCAATCATAACTATATTCCTCTTCCTGGTACAAATCATGCTCCCTTATATAATCCTCGATGGCGGGGGGCAATAAGTATTTTATAGTCTGCCCCCGGCCTACCCGTTGTCTTATGTGGCTGGAAGAAATATAAAGCCCCGGTACCTGGAGTAAGTGGATCTTATTTAAAACTTCCGGCGGAATATCCCGAAAAGCTTCTGAATCACGGTTCAGCTGATAGCCGGGCCGGGTTACTACCGCGAAACTGCACATAGATGCCAGACGCTCATAATCCTTCCAGGTATTAATAAGCAAAAGCGCATCAACCCCAATAATGAAAAATATCTTTGTTTGCGGGCATTTCTGCTGAAAAACAGCAATTGTATCAACTGTATAAGAAAGCCCTGATCTGTTGATTTCCAGTTCAGATACTACGAAATAAGGGTTATCCTTTACAGCCAACTTTACCATCTCCAACCGGTGCTGACTATCCAGGATCTCCCCTGGGGTTTTATGAGGAGGGCGGGCGGCAGGAATAAAAATAATCCGATCCAGTTGAAGAGCATCACGTACACATTCAGCCGCTACAATATGCCCGTAATGGATCGGATCAAAGGTTCCGCCCAGAATGCCTATATTGTTAAATTGCTGCATTTATATCACCTTGATAAGTATATTAAATGTCAACCTCTGACCTTTTATCCAGTCTAAATTGATTGCTATAATTCTTCGCGGACTAACTTCCGTTGAAATAACAAAAAAACAGGTAATGGGATTACTATCCAGCCCAAGCTCTTGATCAGGCTGTTTTTGGCTCTACTAATTTGTCTTTCTCTTTCTCCTTCTACCATGGCCTGATATCTGGTCATTATTTCATCTTCTGACATGTTATCGGTATTATTGTTTTCAAATTTAGCACCACCCTGCCTAAACTCTTCATAGGTTTGATAATATGGTGATGGTGCAACGATGTCTGTAATCGCCATAAACGCAGCTACACTTCCACCAATGCTCATCATTAGGGTAGCAAACAAAACTAAATACACGTACGCTTTTTTCATCATATCTCCTCCTTCTTGCAAGAATTCACGTTTAATTCCTGACGAAAATATTGCGGCTAATGCCAAAAAAATAATTATTAGTATGAATATAACACTCATTGTCATCTTTTTCTCCATCCTCAATATGTGTTTATTATACGCTGCTTCCAAACTATTTCTTTCTCGAGAAACAGGGCCGGAAATTCACTATATAAGCTTTATAAGTATAACATTATTATTTACTTAATATACAAATTATCGACAAGGATTGAATCCATCGGCAAAATGGATTAATCTTTTATTATTGCAATTCAGCAGATTTCATATTACTATTGCCATATTTATTGGGGAAGGTCAAGAAATGGAAAAAGATATTGCCATAATATTTTATAACCAAGGTCTGCGCAGCTATATAGAAGTTGACCTTTGCGGCGAGTGTCCTCGCCAGGATGATAAAGGCTGCTGCGGCTATTATTCACCGGTTTTTTACCCTGCCGATCTTGCTTACCTGAAATCGGAGCAACCGGATTTACTGGATTACTTATTTACACTGGATCATTTGACCATACTGGATGCTTCGATTACCGTTAATAACGTGATTGACGGCCATAGCTACCGCTGTAAGTTTCATAGCAAGGACGGCGGTTGCCTTCTTTCCCAAAATCTTAGAGAATCTATCTGCCGGCATTTTGTTTGCGCGGGAATAGGCTGGTGGAAAGAGGCGGAACTACAGGACTGGAAACTTTTTTTTGATAGGTTAAGCGACTACGAAATAGAGATTAATAATAAATGGGCTGCGATTTTGACCGATAAGGGTCTGAACCTGCGTGAACCCGCGCTCAGGCCTCAATTTCTCAGGGAGCTGGAGAAATTATATCTTGCAGAGCTAAAGTGCTTGCCTGACTTCATCAGTCAAATGCCAGAGAAAGAATCCCGTTCCCTTACCCGTTCACTTAGCTTTGGTGAAAACTGGATACTATAACTTATTTATTGAAAGGTGATGAATTTAATGTTTCTTAAGGAACGTGCTGCAATAACTGGCATTGGTGAATTAAAACCATCTAAATCAGCAGACGGCAAGGGCACTCTGGACCTCATGGCTGAAGCTGCCGCTCTGGCATTAAAAGATGCCGGTATACATAAAAGTGACCTGGATGGCTTATTGGTTGCTCCTCCCAGCGAAGACACCTATTTTCTCTGGCCGTCCCAGGTTGCCGAATACTTGCAGCTATCTCCAAATTTTATGAATATTGTGGAACTGGGGGGCGCCAGCGCTGTTGGAACTGTTTCCCGAGCTGCCATGCTTGTGGATGCCGGGATCTGCAAAAACTGTCTGTGTTTAAGCGGCGGGGTCTGGGATAATCATGTCTTTAACAGCA
>JAQVWS010000020.1 GCA_028709585.1 Syntrophomonas sp.
TTTAGCATCCTCAGGTCTAATAAAATATTTTTTATAATCCATCTATACACCTCCATTTCTTATTTTACTTAATATTAATTTATTCTGAATATACATGCAAGAAAGTATTATCCAAGACGGTATATGAGAGACCTTAAAAAAACTCTATCCCAGAAGTTGGTCCAGTATTGAAGCAGGCTATATTAATAATCAGATTTGCATCTATGGCTTGTCACTCATAAAGAAAGACGACATATTTTTTATTTTACATAATAAAATTATAGTAATAACATAGAAAGGAACCGGCTTCATCTAACATGGGGCAAGATTAAATTAATGAACAATGCGCAGAGAATCTTATTAGCAACATATCTGCCCTTTACATTATTGATTCTCATTTTAAGTTATTTTTATTACCAATCTGATATTATTGCATCGATTAAAGTTGTGATTGTCTCTGCCCTCTCTCTATCAGCCATAAGTATGAAAAAATCTTGCCGTGAGCAGAAAATCGTTGCGCTGGCCTTCATTTTTATGGCAGCGGGGAATTTCTATTTTCTTGTTGCAATTAATATAGGGAATTGCCTGCCGGTTTCTTTAATTGTGGGAACGGCTTGTTTTCTGTTGGCTTATCTCTGCCTTATTGCCGCCTTTCATAAAAATGCGAGATGGGGAAAGATGGAATACCTTGTGGCCATATTAATTTTTGTTATTTTCTTGATGGTTACAGTTACTCTGCTCCCCTATATAAAGGATATCATGATTATAGGGCTGCTTATTTTTGGTACAGTATTGTGCTATATGACCTGGAATGCCATTGGCACAGTTAACAGGATGTATTTTAAACCAAAAATCAATAAGCTGATTGCGCTTTCTGCTGGTCTGATATTCGCCAGCGATATAGGAGTGGCATATAAGATGTTCTATCCGCTTTCCACCGTTTCCTTAATTTGGCTGAATGGCTTCGTATGGGGCACGTTTCTAATTGCCTGGACTTTTTTGGCTATATTTATTGGTGAAGATTATCCTTTTTCCATAGGGAAATAAGTATAAACGTAGAATATTACCGGTCAATTTAATTATAGCGGCAATATTTCCCATCGGATATCAGGAAAACTTGTGGTTTTAATAATACATACTACTATTATTATGATTATAAAATTTTTTCTTTGCGGATTAATAGGATTAATAGCTGAGATTCTGTTTACCGGCCTAAAATCTTTGCTGACTGGTTCATTAATGCTTTCCGGATATACCTTTTTGTGGATGTTTCCCATATACGGTCTGGCAGTTTTTTTGGAGCCAATATATAAGCTAATTCTGCCGCTAAGAATCGCTTTGCTTAGTAATTGTCACCTTAAAGGCCACTCCCGATCCAGTTGCTTCCATTTCTACCCGGTCACCGGTGGCAATTGCATCAAAAGAGGTTGGGGTACCATCTGCCAAACATATAATAGCGCCAGGGTCAACTGCATACACTTTGTCCGTATTTAATGTTATTTGATTAAGACCTTCAGCAACACCAATGCTTTGTACCTGTCCCCTGGCCTTTTTCAGCATAATAGTTATTTTCATTACCACTCCGGCACTGTCAACCTGCAACTCCACTTTATCCGCAGTTCTTACTTTTTCAAAACTTGTCTGGGTGCCATCTGACAGATATACATCTGCAGCTGAGTCGATTTCATAATCTTTATTCTTTTTTAGGGTAATTTGAGTTGCGCTGCCCCCGGTTTCCACCTCTCCGGTTACCTTTTTCATCTTGGTCGGGGAAGTGATCATTATCTCCAGCAGTATTTCATCATCTATCTCACCTGGAATAGTATCCAGATACACAATCTTCACTTTATCTCCTCGAGTTACCCCGCCCTTTTTATTTCCTTGCTTATCTATCACCCGGGCACGATCCCAGTAATTAAACCATTGCGGGATTCCAACCTTGGAGGATTTGCCTCCCAGATCCAGGCGGCGATCGGTTAATCTCTGCACTGTTCCGGAGATATTTTCCGTTTTGAGTACGGTTACTCTGGAAACCTGACCATTCTTTAAAAATACCTTAACGAATGTTCCTGTTTTTAATGACTGAAAACCCTTGGTATTTCCTCCCTTGATATTACCATCCATGACCGCATCCCAGGCAAGTGGCAATTGTCTTTCCTGACAATCCAGGTCACTTATCACCAGCAAGCTGTCTTTGCCTATGGCAACTGACTTTATTGAACCGGTTATTTGGCCGTCGGTCGCCACCATATTGCGCTTTTCCAACAGCGATATACAGGCTGCCTGTTTCTTGCTGTTTAATAAAATTTCCACCTGATAGTTTATGGCCTCCCGGGGCTGGCACTCTTGAACACCTTTAAAGCATTGCACATTAGCGTCCAGCTTCACCTGCTTTATTCCTTGCACAGAAACCAGTTCCAGCTCCAGGCCGCTCTTCTGCTGTCTGACTTGTTTAACCCAGCCTACCAGTCTCCGGTCATCAGCAACCTTGGCCCAGCCCTGTTCCATCAGCTTCGACAGGAGGACCGCGGCTTCACTCCTTTTGAGACCCATATTGGGGCCAAAACTTCCGTCCTCATACCCTTTCATGATCCCTGCCTCGCTTATTGAAAGAACATGCGGCAGGTAAACCTGAGGAATTGAAGCCAGATCCGTAAGGACCGCTCGGTCTGAATCGTTAGCAGTCTGATCTGCCAGCGGCAGCTGCAGTATTCGGACAATTAAGGCAGCCACCTGGGCTCTGGTTATAGGCACCTGAGGATTAAAAGCCGCCACTTCTTCAGCTGATAAATACTGGCTCTCTGCCGCAGCATCCAGATAACTCTGTCCCCAGGGAATTTGCGGCACTTTTACTTGTGTAATGGTTTTTTTTACATTTTTATTCCGTGCAGTGGTCTTGGCGGGATTGAAACCATCGGCTCGCATAAAAATAACCAAGGCTTCAATCTGTGAAATCTTTTGCTCCGGTTTAAACTGCCCATCCGGATAACCGCTGATTAGATCTAAAGCAGCCGCACGGGTAACCGCCTGTCTGACCCAATGCCCCTGCAGGTCTTTGAATGGCGCAACTGCTCCGGCAGACATCTCTCCGCCCCACAGGCTGATTAACACAAATATCATTACTGCTGCCGTATACATAGCAAATTTCTTGTAAATCATGACCCATCTCTCATTTCAAACTATCTTTTATTTTATATAGACTGCCTTTTTCAGTTGCTACATAAAGAAAGCCATCCGGTCCGATCAGAGGAGCCAGGTCAATGGACCCGTCCAGTCTTCGTGACCAGGCCATCCGCCCGGCTTGATTGACCGCATAGATAGTTCCTTCGCTGCTCCCGGCATAAATACGCTCAGTCTGCGGATCAAACACCGGCGGGGATACTAAATCCAGTAAGTGGTTTTCCCATATCAAGGTGCCTTCATCTGCATTTAGGGCAAAAATTTTATGGTTGCCAGTAAAATAAAGAATTTTGTCATATAGAACCGGTTTTGATAACGGCGTTTCGGTCTTCAGTGTATACTGCCATTCAGGTGTACTGCCCCGGCTCACATTAAAGCGATATACTTTGGCCGTTTTTAGTTTTGATTTTCCACTGCCAGAAGAACTTTTATTAAAATCTACTGTCACAAAGATTTCCCCATCATTCCCAGGCAAGAAAGAGGCATTAGTAATATCTCCCAACCAATAAGTCCATAAAAATCTGCCTTCATTGCTTATTGCTGCCAACCGATAACCCTTCTTTTTCCCATATACCACATAAAAGTTATCTTTATCAGCAGCGCAGGCCATAAACTCTCTTTTAACAATAATTTTGGTACTGTAGGTTTCCGATGAATCCCAGGGGGACATCATCCAAATATAGCGGCCGGAGAGATTGACTCCATAAAGAGCGTTAGGCAAAGGAAGATAAAGAAGGTTGTCAAAACCACCGGCCAACATGGGCATCTTGGAGCCCTTGGTTCCCGCATAAACTGAGAATTTCCAGTTGTTTTGACCATTAAGCTTTATTTCCTGCAGTGATGTGCTGCTGGCGGTATAGATTAAATTATTCTCTGCTAAAATTGGTTGCCCCATTTTGCCGGAAGAAGATGCTTTGGTTTCCCAGACCATGTTCCCCTGGAAATCAACACAGGTTAGTTTGCTGCCTAATGGCAGCAGCAGTTTGTGATTGGGAGATAGAATTATATCACCGCTCAATTTCCCCAGTCCGGATAATTTCCACTTAATCTGGGCTTTTTGCTGTGCTTCGGCGGCTTGAGTGTATTTTTCGAGCTTGTCAGCGGCGGCGGCAGATGGCAAAAAAATAAACAGTATGATACATGCCAAAAAGACGCGTTTCATTCTATATCACCCCTAGTTCACTAAACCAATAGTCAGACAATATAATCATCTTAGTATTAATATCGCCATTAAGGGATAATATCCTTAATCGCAGCTGCAAATGATATAAATCCATATTTATTATGGCAGTTAAATCTTTTTCAACTTAACCCGTGCATTCTCTTCGAGGCCAATGCTGGCATCTTTAATAATCTGATCGCCTGCTTGCAATCCGGTGATGATTTCAACATTCTTGCTGTCCCGCAGCCCAATTTTTACTTCTCGAAACGTGACTCGGCCATTATTTATCAACATTACCTGCTGCTGATTATTGCCAACGCTGATAATTGCTTCCCGGGGCACCAACAATACGTCTTCACGGCTGTCAGTAATTATTCTTACCCTGGTTTCATAACCGGGTTTCAGGTTGCTGTCATTTTCCATCGCAATAATTACCGGCACCCGTCGTTGCACAACCCCCAGGGCCGATTGTTTTTCTTCCGCCTGCGGATATATCTTTACTATTTCTCCGTCCAGGACTGTCTCGCCCATCACCGGTGCAGTAATCTGTACTCTTTGTCCAACTCTAACTTCACCCAGATCATCACTCAATATATCAGCCTTAATCTCCATCTGGCTAGCTACAGCAACCCGAGCCAGCAAGGTTCCTGGTTGAACTACCTGTTCCCGCAGCACCGGCAGCTGCATAAGAGTTCCGCTAATGGGGCTTTTCACTACCAGCTGCGCTTGTTTTTGCTGAGATTGGCTTAATAATTCGGCATAGGTGTCAACTTGCATTTGCGTAATTTTCAATTTCTCAGTCTGCTCTGCTAAAATACTCCGGTATTTATCCACCAGTGAACTGGTTTCATCATATTCGGTCTTGCTTACCGCACCGGCAGCATATAATTCCTTTATGCGGGTCAGTCTATTTTCTGCATCCTGCAGATCTATACTGCTGCGCTCTACCTCCGCCTGGGCAGATTTCATTAAGCCCTTGGCCTGGTTGAGAGAAATCTGCAGTTGGTTGGAACCCATGGATAAATCCAGGTTTTCTAATACCATCAATGACTGTCCTTTTTGAATACTCTGACCAACACTGGTTGAAATCCTGCTAATTCGAGCTCCTTGCTCTGCATACAAATCATAATACTCAGCCGCCTGAACATAACCCGTATCTATAACCGTATGCTGAATATCGCCCTTCGCCACCGTAATAACCTCAACTTCGGTTGCAGAATTAAGCAGATATATTAGAGCCAGCACAGCCACTGCTACTGCAATTACGCCGTATATTCTCTTATCCATTTCAAATACCAACCTCCTCAATTTGCAACAAAGTCTACGGTTAATCACTTTGCTTCAATGCTGCTACCAGATCCAGATCCTTTATATCCTTAATTGCCACACGATGAGCCAGCATTATAAAAATAATACCTCCCAGGGCAGAAAATAGATAGGTTAATGGGTAAATAATAACCGGTAATGTATATAAATCCGTGCTTAAGGAGCTAATATAGGCCTCTGCTGCAAAGCGGCCAAAAGGCAATCCCAGCATCACTCCAAAGATGGACTGCAGCAGATTTTCTTTGAGTAATAGGGAAGAGACTTCCCGGGTACTGTAACCTATTACCCGTAATGAAGCAATTTCCCGCTGCCTTTCAGAGAAATTCATTACCGAAGAATTGTAGACGATTGCAAATCCTAGTATGACTGCAAATAATACCATGATAGAAACGGAATAAGCCATACTGGCCATATTATTTTCGAAATTGCTGAGCTCCTTCTGACGGCTTAAAATTGAAGATACTCTCAGCATTTTATTGATTTCGCTTTCAACACCAGCAACCTTGCCTGATTCAATCTTAAGCATAGCTCCTGATACTAGATTTCTTTCCTGAAGGATACGGTTAGCCCGCTCCAGATCAATATATGAGCCTCCTCCTATAAGCTGCCGCGTTTCACCTATAATCTGAACAGTATCACGATGAATTGGGCCAATAGTCAGCAGGGTCTCCAGTTCCACCTCATCCCCTTCTTTGACGCCTAATTTCGCAGCTGTTCTCTGATTAATCAGAATTCCATCCCGCGGAACCATAATAGGCTTTCCTGTGCCGCTTTCCAACTTTTTCATGCTTAGATCAGGGGGATAGGCCAGCAATACTTCATCTTGGGTTTTGCCCTGATATCTCATTTTTACAGGTAGCTCCAGGAATGCCTCAACTTTTTGCACCCCGTCAATACGGCTAATACTTAAAAGTTCTTTTTCCTGCAGCAATGAATCAAAGCGAATGGACAGATCATATTTCTGCCCCTCATAAAAATACCGCTGCATTATGTAATCGACCGCATCATTAATAAAGAAAGATATTATCAACAGTCCTACCGCGAACACTACCCCCAGCAAAGTAAGGGCAAAGCGACCTCGATTACGGCCAACGTTTCTTAATGTCATCTTCCAACCCGGATTCAATCTTTTCCATAACTTAGGCCATCTTTCTACCAAGCTTCTGGCACTGCTCTTGGGAGGCTCGGCCCGCATAGCCTGAGCAGGCTGAATAGCGCTTACAGTACGAGCAGCAGTCACACCTGCTGCCGTGCCCACACCTAAGCTAAGTACGAACCCATAGATAATTGCTCTGGCATTATAGCCCTGCATTCCGCCCGGAAGGTTGAAGAACTGGGCATACACTTGCGATATGCTGCCGGCCAGGATTAGGCCCAGGACAGTACCTAATACGACCCCTAAACAGCTTACCAATAAAGCATATGACGTATAGTGGGCTATTATCTGATAATTATTATAACCAAGCGCTTTCATTACCCCTATTTGTAAACGCTGGGCTTTGACCATGCGGCGGAGGATTACAAACTGAATAGCTGCTGCTATACCTAAGAACATAAGCGGTAAAAAAATTGTTACCGATCGCAGACCATCAAGTTCGGCCTGTAATACAGCGTGACTCAATTGATCTTGGCGAGGGTATGAGGCTAGAACCCCATAAGGTTTAAGTATTTCTTTAATTGCTTCTATAGTTTGAGGCTGGTCAGCAGCCGCTGAGAACTTAATCAAGACCTGGTTGATCTGATTCGGCATATTCAATACCTGTTGAGCCTGACTGTTTTCAAGCATGAATATTCCGAATTTTTGTGGATCAGGCAGTATATCAGCACTGTCTTTCATAGTATAAATAAACTCCGGACTTATCGCCGAACCTACCCCCGTTAATAATACTTCTTTATTATCAACTACAACCGTGATCTGCTCACCCCAGGCCAGATTGTTAGCAGCAGCAAACTTAGGATCTAATACAACTTCCACATCACTGCTTTGCTGATTATGAGCAAACATTCTGCCCTCTACCAAAGTAAGTTGGTTTATCTGCTCTTCCATGGGAAGTAAAAAACTAACCACCCGTGCTGTGGCTCGCTCCTCATTTTTTTTAATAATTGATAAATCGCGCTGGATTCTTCCGCCGGCACTCTTCACTCCAGGCAGCATCTGCACCTGTTTTATAATCTCCTGGGGGGCCTTCACCACCTGGAAATAGTAATCTGCAAAATTGTTTTCCCGGTAGAACTTATCCTGGGACTGACTCAAATAATAATAGCTACTGCTCATGGCAATATAGGTGATAATACCTACCATTACCACAGCTGCAGCTGCCAGAAACTGTCCTTTGTTATGCAATATATGGCGGCCTATTTTTCTGGTCAGGATACCCATTACCATTCGATCCTTTCCGGTGGCAGCGGGCTGTCATTTTCTGTTATACTCGCAACCTCACCGCTGCTCATGCGCACCACCCGGTCACCCATTTCTCCAATTGCAGTGTTATGGGTAATAAGAACTACTGTACAACCCTTTTCCTGATTAATTCTACGCAGCAACGCCAGGATCAAAACCCCGGTCTGATAATCCAAAGCACCGGTAGGCTCATCACATAAGAGCAGTCGCGGATTTTTCACTGCTGCCCGGGCAATTGAAACCCGCTGCTGTTCACCACCGCTCATTTGCGAAGGAAAATGATCCATTCTTTCTCCCAGCCCTACTTCCTGTAAGATTCCCTCGATTGACAAGGGTTTCTTTACCAGATTCGCTGCTAATTCCACATTCTCACGCGCAGTTAAATCAGGGATCAGGTTATAAAACTGAAACACAAAACCTACCTGGTTGCGGCGATAGCGAGTTAATTCGCTTTCTCCAGCCTGGCTTAAGTCTTCGCCGCCAAATATTATCTTGCCACTGCTAGGCAAATCCATGCCCCCCATAATATTCAGCAAAGTGCTTTTGCCTGAACCACTAGGGCCCAGGATCACGATCAATTCACCGGCATATATATCGATAGAGCTTGTCTTTAACGCTTCTACCTTGACTTCTCCCATATCGTAGGTTTTACTTACCCCATCCAATTTCATCAATATATCGCGTTCCATATATCCCACCCTAAATCTCGCATATTACATTCAATTTTTTTCTTATTAAACCATATAAATACCACATAACTCAAATAGGCAAGTAGGCAAGGTAGGCAAGGGGACGGTTCTTTTGCCTGCAGAATCATTTTTTTAGTATCATCAATAATATAAGGACAGTAATTATAATGACCAGACAGGCGCACGTAAAATGAGTTAATACCGGAATTTATCCCGTTATAAGGCGATCTTCAAGGAGATGGGACAAATCAAGGATGAGAAACCGTTAAGAAATAAAGTTGTTAATTGCCTCCGAATTAAAAACAAACCTATTTCAGCGGACTATCGCGATCCTACTGGGAATAAACAAAAGCATAGTTAAATGGCAAGAAACGAATGCAGGCAAAAGAACCGTCCCCTTGAATAAAAATAACCATATGTTATTATTCTAATATATACGAGGTGAGGAGCATCGATTTGCAGCTGACTTTATTTTTAAGTATCTTTTTTTCACTATATGGACTTATAAATTACTACATCGCTTTGCGTGGCTGGCAGGCCTTTAACAGCATCAATAACTCCCATTACCTGTCATGGTGCTGGGCTGCAGCAGTAGCCTTGCTGGCTGTGTCTTATCCTCTGGGGCGTTTTCTGGCTGACTTGCTGCCCCATGATTTGAGCAGGATTGTTATCTATATTGGTTCCTACTGGCTAGCCGCCATGTACTACCTATTTCTGATACTTTTGGTCTGTGATTTATTACGAGCTATCAGTGGTTGGGCTGGCATTTTGCCCTCCAGCCTGCGAGACTCCTTCAATGTGATCACCTTAGGTGTACTGGCCCTGGTCGGTTGCCTCTTGCTCATTGGCACCTGGATCTCCCTGAATCCTGTAGTTCGCAATTATGAGGTTACATTGAACAAAAAATCCAGCACTATTGATTCTATGCGGGTGGTCGTAGTATCAGATATTCATCTGGGGTGGATTGTGGGTTTAGATCGGCTGAAGTACATGACAGATATTATTAACTCATTGGAGCCTGACCTGGTGCTTCTGCCGGGAGATATTATTGATGAAGGCCTGGACCTGGCAGCAGAGCAGGAACTGCCAGAAATCATGCGTAGCTTACATCCGCGTTTTGGAACCTTCGCAGCCATGGGCAACCATGAGTATATCAGCGGTAATCCCGAAGCAACCATAGAGTTGCTGAATCGGGCCGGAGTTAAGGTTCTGCGTGACCAATGGGCTGAGGTTACTGAAGGTTTTTATGTGCTGGGCCGGGATGATGCTTCCCGTCATCGTTTTAATGCACATGAGCGCGTGGAATTGTCCACTCTCATGGCAGATGTAGATAAAGACAAACTGCCGGTCATATTAATGGATCATGAACCGTTTAACCTTGAAATATCAGATAAAGAAGGCATTGACCTACAGTTCTCCGGTCATACCCACCTGGGTCAATTATTCCCCAATAATTACATAACTAATGCCATCTATGAACAAGATTGGGGCTATCTCCGCAAAGACAATCTGCAGATTATTGTGAGCAGCGGTTACGGAACCTGGGGTCCTCCTATCCGTATCGGCAATCGGCCAGAAGTAGTAAACGTTCTGGTTCATTTTGCCCCGGCTGAATAAATCTTTTTATTTGCGGTTATGGAGCCGTAATTTAGATAATCTCCCTAATACAAATCCCGTCTACAAAATATCGATATAATCCCCTGCCAGTGCTTTATTCATACTTCTTATGGCGCAGAACTTTCCACACATGGAACAGGTATCCTCATGTTCTGGCTTTCTATCAGCGCGGATTGCTTTTGCCTTTTCCGGGTCAATAGCGCACTCCCATTGTGCTTCCCAGTCAAACGTTCTTCTTGCCTCTGCCATCCTGTCGTCTATCTCTCTGGCCCCTCTTACCCCCTTGGCGATATCTGCTGCGTGGGCAGCAATTTTCGAGGCAATAATGCCCTGCTTTACATCTTCTAAATTCGGCAGCGCCAAATGTTCAGCCGGTGTCACATAGCATAAAAAGGCTGCCCCCGCTGAAGCTGCAATAGCACCTCCGATTGCCGATGTAATATGATCATAACCCGGTGCTATATCTGTTACCAACGGTCCTAATACATAAAATGGCGCTCCATTGCAGATGGTCTGCTGGATTTTCATGTTGGCGGCAATCTGATCAATGGGCATATGCCCCGGTCCCTCCACCATAACCTGAACATCCTTTTCCCAGGCTCTTCGGGTGAGTTCTCCCAGCCGCACAAGCTCATCAATCTGACATACATCCGAGGCGTCGGCAAGACATCCCGGTCGGCAGGCATCTCCCAGTGATATTGTCATATCATATTCACGACATATAGCAAGAATTTCATCATAGTACTCGTAAAAAGGATTCTCTTCACCCGTCATACACATCCACGCAAAGATCAGCGAGCCACCTCTGGATACGATATTCATTTTTCTTGTATGCTTCTTTATCTGCTCTACGGTCTTTGTTGTAATGCCGCTGTGCAAGGTGACAAAATCCACCCCATCCTCGGCATGAAGCCTCACCACATCAATAAAATCTTTTGCGGTCAAGGTGTTTAAATCTCTCTGGTAATGAATAATAGAATCGTATACCGGCACAGTTCCTATCATCGCCGGACATTCCGATGTAAGCTTTCTGCGGAAAGGCTTTGTATTTCCATGGGAAGATAAGTCCATGATTGCATGTGCCCCCATACTCACAGCCTCCATGACTTTTTTCATCTCTATATCATAATCTTTGCAGTCTCCGGACACTCCTAAGTTTACATTTATCTTTGTTTTCAGCATCGAGCCAATACCCTGCGGATCAATGCATTTATGATTTCTATTGGCACATATTACTACTTTTCCGGCTGCAACTAAGGGCAGCAGTTCCTGGACCGTCATAAGCTCTTTGAGGGCTACTTTTTTCAATTCCTCAGTAACCATTCCTTTTCTTGCAGCTTCCATCTGCGTTGCATATCCCCTCATTATCATTTTCCCTCCTGGCAGATATTCCACAGATGGTTAAGCGGTCCGGCTCCCTGGCCCAGATCAAGCATGGCCTTCAATGCCCCTGATATATATTCCTTCGCTAATTGGATTGATGTTTCCGGGTCCATCCCCTTGGCAAGATTGGATGCAATGGCACTGGATAACGTACATCCGGTTCCATGAGTGTTTTTATTGTTGATTCTCTCCCCGATAAACCACCTGTACTTATGATCCTGATACAATAAATCATTGGCATCGTTTATGCTATGTCCGCCCTTTAAAAGAACCGCACACCCGTATTGGCTGCTGATGATCTCTGCCGCTTTTATCATATCGGCTTCATTTGCTATTGCTATTCCTAATAATACAGATGCTTCCGGAATATTTGGCGTTAATAAAACTGCCTGACGAAATAAACATTTTTTCAAGGTTTCTACTGCATCATCCTGAAGCAGCTTTGACCCGCTGGCGGAAATCATCACGGGATCCACAACAATGTTTTTCGCCTTATAGAGTTTCAGCTTTTCTGATATAGTCTCTATCAGTCTGGCTGATGATACCATGCCAATCTTTACTGCATCCGGATAGATATCGGTAAAAACACTATCCAGTTGTTTGCCTAAAAATTCAGGAGTAACCTCCATTATCCCTGTAACACCGGTTGTGTTCTGGGCAGTAAGGGCAGTAATCGCACTCATGGCATATACGCCATTGGCGGTCATTGTCTTAATATCTGCCTGGATGCCGGCGCCTCCGCTGGAATCGCTTCCTGCAATTGTTAATGCTGTTTTCATCTTTTTCACCATTCCCCTCAGCCTCTTTAGTATTAATTTTATTTTGTGGCAAAAAGCAGTGATTCCAATTTGCCTTACACTTTATTAGTTACTGGGTTAGCCTTAAACCTTTTCCAGGTTTCAACCATATTAGCTGCTGCCATCCTGGGATCATCGGCCTCACACACAGCGGAAACGACAAAAAAGCCATCGACTCCCGTTTGTGCCAGCAAAGGTATATCAACCAGTTTAACCCCGCCCCCAATTACGACTGGAATTGGGCTGACTTTAGCAAGCTTAGCGATATCGGCAAAACTCCTGGTGACCACTTTCCCGTCACTATCTAGTCCGCAGTCCGGCTTGGTCTGGGTCTCATGCAGCGGGCCGGCGCCAAAATAATCAATCTGAGACGTATCCATTGTTTTAATATACTCAAATAATTCATGGGTTCTGGCTGATAAGCCAATTATGGAATCTTCCCCTAAGTATTCCCTGCACACCTCCACTGGAATATCCGATTGTCCTACGTGTATTCCATCAACTTTTATTCCTTGCATTTTCGCAGCCAGGATAACGTCAAGGTGGTCGTTCACAAGCAACACAACTTCATTTGCCTTGCCGGCTTGCGCAATTACTTCGGCAGCTTGACGGGTCATTTCAATCAGTTCGCAGGCAGAAGCAACCTTGGACCGTATTTGTACACATGTAAACCCGGCCGCAACCGCATCTTTAATTATTGTCGCAACAGGCCGGCCTTTCGTATTCTCAGGACCCACAACCAAATATGCTGAAATATCAAGTATCTCCCTGATGCTCATTATTGTCCTCCCAAAATATCGTTGATTTTTTCCACTTTGGTATTCATCATGTTTGTAAATCCTGGGCGTACATCGGCCTTCAGAACAACTTCCGTACGGATGCCTTTTGCGGCCATTACAAAAGTTGCATCTTTTACAACCTTCATAACTTCATCCCACTCGCCTTCAATCTCTGTAAACATGGAAGTAGTGCGATTGGGCAAGCCAGAATTACGAATGACTTTTACGACTTCGGCTATTTCCGGGGCAAGTTCATCACCTATTCCGTAAGGGGCAATAGCAACTGCTATTAGTGTATGCATAGATTAAACCTCCTCAATTTCAAATGGATTGTTAGCAATATCCGCTGCGGTTGCTTTATACAGTTCATCAAGGAACTGTATCTGAAAACTTGCAGGACCGTCCGCCCTATTTTCAGCGCGAACTCCTGCCAAATTGTAAACCGCGGTAGCCGTAAGCGCCGCAATAAACGGTGAGGCAGCCGTTGCATAGACCGCAACCACACCGCCCAATGAACAGCCTGACCCGGTAATTATCTCCATGAAGTGCGACCCTCCGTGAGAAAAGGCTATGATGGAACCATTGGTTATTAAATCAGTTTTACCCGATACAGCAACCGCTCCGCCTGTCCACTTGGCCAGGGCGACAGCCGCAGTTTTAGCTGTGCTTACCACATCTGTAGAGTCAACGCCGCGAACATTGGATACCGCAGTTCCGCCATCCAACTCCCACAAACCGGCCAAGGCTAAGATTTCCGAAGCATTCCCTCTGATCACATCGGGTTTATATTCTTTAAACTTCCGTAACAGCTGAGTTCTCAGCGAACCAATCCCAATTGCTACTGGATCCAGAACCCAGGGCTTACCTGCAGCATGCAATACTTTTGCAATATGAGGTAACGTTTGCTCATATATGGGCAGAAGCGTACCTACGTTTATGTAGGCGGCCCCGCCGGCCTTCGCTACAAACTCACCTTCATCAGGCATATAAACCATCGCCGCGGATCCCCCTACAGCAAGCTGTGCATTAGCCACAAAACTGATCGTTACCGTGTTGGTGATTGACCCTGCCATAGGGTTTGTCCGTCTCACAGTGTCAACTGCCTTAATCATCTGCTCCTGAATAGACTCCTTATTGGTCATTTTGTATTCCTTTCCAGGTATTATTATTATTCGTTAATAAATTCTGCAAAATTATTTGTATATCGGTAAAATCACGGTAATGATAAAAGGGTATCTCCTTTTCCCGGCATAAACGCGCCAATTGGTCTTTGGCAAAAACCATATCACAACACTCTGCCGGACATATATCCGAATAGCCATCACCTATATAAATGGCCTGATATCCGGGCTGCAACAATTCCCGAATCAATTCGGTCTTGCATACCCCACATCTCTTGCACTCCTTGTCCGTATGCAGACACTTTATCCCCCAGCCCCGTTCATATACCAGGTGGTTGGCATAATAGGGAATCTTAAGCTGGTATTTATGCAGTACCTCTTTTATATAATTATCATATCCGTCACTCAATATATAGAGAGGATACCCGGCCCCCTTGGTCCAGTTGACAAAAGTTATGAAGCTGACGTCAATTTCGGTGTTTTTAAAAAACGCTTCTAATTCCTCGGGCCCCGCCTCCAAAAGCTCCAGGGTAAGTTCGGCACATTCCGCGGTGGACAACTGGCCTTCTTCCCAGAGGCGGTTTATGGCCTCCCAGCCCTCCCGGGCAAATTTTTTCACCATATTAAAACACACATCTTCCCGGGAAATGGTACCGTCAAAATCTAAAAAGAACATCCATTTTTTTGCCAAGGATTAACACCTCACTCTGCCTAAAAAAGTCCCCGCCCTGAAACTGATATTGTATCTAGGAATCTTTTCTGATCCCCGCACCGCTAATGTATATTGGGACTCATTTCTGAAATAAAAAAAGAAGCCTTTTTACACCTGAAAAGAGGTAAAAAGGCTAAAATACTATTCGCACAAGCATTTCCTCCGCTGGCATTATCCAGATCAGGTTTACGGGTCAGATCTTACGTCTTTCTCAACCGATTTCTCAGCTCCCCGATGCAATATTAAATTTTATACTGTTGTTAATTATTATTGACTTAAATTAGTCTTTGTGCAAGGAGATTTTTATTATTGAGCATATTGCTCGATTTGGGCTGCCAGGTTTTTCTTGCGGCAATCATCACAGAGTTTACTTTCAGAGCCCTTAATTCCGGTATGCTGGGCTATATAGTCCAGCTGCTCGCGGGTGGCAAAAGCTTGACCACAGCGTTGACAGGTCACCACAGCAAAAGTTCGATTCCATATGGTTCGTCCCGCCGGAGTCTGGGATAACTCTATTGCTCCGGTCGGACAAATGTTGGCACAGGCAGCACAGCCGATGCACACTGTGGATGCTTCATCAAAGGGTGTACTTATGCGTTTTTCAGTTCCACGCAATATGGCCGATATGGCGCTGCTGCCTATCTCTTCACAGGCCCGGACACATAAACGGCACAGAATACAGCGCTCATTTTCATTGATCTCCAACTGGTTTTCCACGCATTTATACTCCTGATACAGCTTTTTCATAAATTCACTTTGGGGAGCAGTCCGGTATAATAACGCAATGATAGTACGGCGAGCTTTTTCAATTACTGGTGTCGAGGTATGCACCTCTATCACTTCATTTATAGGATAGGTACAGGATGCCACCAGGTTAGTGGAATGGGCCGTTTTCACTTCGACCATGCACATCCGGCACATGCCCTGCCCTCCAAAAGCTTCATGATAGCAAAGGGTGGGTATATTTATCCCATTCTGACGCGCTGCCTCAAGTATTGTCTCACCAGGATTAACATCTATCTCTTGTTGATCTATGCGGATCTTCATTTCCACCCCTCCTATCTTGCTTTAACCGCATCAAACTTACATTGGTTCCTACATTCACCACATTGAATACATTTATCCTGGTCAATCACATGGGGTTCTTTCCGGTCACCGCTAATGGCATCCATAGGGCAGTTCTTAGCACATAAACCGCAACCGGTACAAGGCTCAACATCAATGTAAAACCGGGTCAAATCACGGCATACGCCGGCCGGGCAGTGATGTTCATTTATGTGGCTCAGATATTCATCCCGGAAATAATTTAAAGTGGATAGTACCGGGTTGGGTGCCGTCTTTCCCAGGGCACACAGAGAGGCAATTTGCATTGTCTCGCCTATTTCCCGCAGGAAGTCCAGGTCTGCTTCACTGCCCTCACCCTTACAAATACCAGTAAGTATTTCCAGCATAGCTTTTAACCCTTCCCGGCAGGGAGCGCATTTGCCGCAGGATTCCCCGGCCAGAAAATTAACATAATAGCGGGCAATCTCCACCATACAAGTATGCTCATCCATGACTATCAGCCCACCGGACCCCATCATAGAGCCGGCCTTGGTCAGATTATCAAAGTCTACTTGCAGATCCAGCATATCAGCTGGAATGCATCCTCCGGATGGGCCACCGGTCTGCACCGCCTTAAATTTACGGCCTCCCGGGATACCACCGCCGATGCCATAAATTATCTCCCTTAACGTCGTCCCCATGGGTACCTCTACCAGCCCGGTGTTAATAACCTTGCCTACCAGAGAAAATACCTTGGTGCCTTTGCTGCCTTCTGTACCAATAGCCGCAAAGGCTGGCGCCCCGCCATTCATAATTACGGGCACATTGGCCCAGGTTTCAACATTATTTATAATTGTGGGCTGGCCCCATAAGCCTTTTTCAGTGGGGTAGATATATTTATCCCGGGGTTCACCCACATTCCCCTCAATAGATGCCATTAGAGCGGTCTCCTCGCCACATACAAAGGCCCCTCCGCCTCGGACAATTTCTATATCAAATGACAGCTGACTGCCAAGTATTTGGGGACCCAGATAACCACGGGTGCGCGCATCATTAATAGCAATGCCCAGGTTTTTTACCGCCAAACTGTATTCATCCCGCACGTAAATAAATCCTGATGATGCTCCTATGGCATGGGCACAGATAATCATACCTTCGATAACTGTATGGGGATCACCCTCCATGATGCTGCGGTCCATAAAAGCTCCCGGGTCTCCCTCATCGCCATTACAGATAATATATCGGGTTGAGGCATCAACTGCTGCACATGCCTTCCACTTTTGGCCGGTAGGGAATCCTCCCCCGCCACGACCCCGCAGCCCGGATTTTATTATTTCATCTATTACCTGAAGAGGTGTCATTTCCAGTACTTTGCCCAGCGCTTTATATCCATCCCGTTGGATATAGTCCTCAATGGAAGCCGGGTCTATTTCTCCAATATTGCGCAGGGCTACTTTATGCTGTTTCTTATAAAAATCGATCTCATGGTGGGACTTGACCCGTTGTTTGGTTTTGGGATCACGATATAGGAGCCTATTAATTAGCTCGCCATTTTGGAGAGTTTTAGCGGCTATTTCGGGAATGTCTTTTGCCGTCACCCGACAATAGGTAATATCATCCGGCATTATCTTGACCAGGGGACCCTTTTCACACCAACCGTTGCAGCCGGTAGACTTGGTGTATGTTTCTACCTGGACTTCAGTCGTTGCCAACTGTTCTTGTAACGCCCGATAAACCTCCATGCTGCCATTGGCCAAACATCCAGTTCCACAACACACCAGGATCATTCTTTTATCATCATTAATTGCTGGTTGCATTGATTTGCCCTCCATAGCTCTTAATAATATCAATAATTCCTGATGACGTTACTTTAGGATGCACTTTTTCATTGGCCACCACAGCCGGAGCAAGAGCACAAGCCCCCAGGCAGTTCACCGTTTCAAGGGAAAACTCTCCATCCGGTGTAGTTTCACCCGGTCTGATGCCTAAATACTGGTAGACCTGATCAATAATAATATTCGAGCCCTTAATATGGCAGGCAGTTCCGTCGCAAACCTTGAAGTTGATCCGCCCTTTAGGAACCAGACTGAAAGCTTTGTAAAATGTAGCCATGCTATATACCCGACTTAAGGGAACATCAACATAGGCTGCAATCATCTGCATGCCTTCCCGGGGAAGGTATTTATATTCTCCCTGCACGTCTTGCATCATGGCTAATATATAGCGTTTCTCGGCAGGATATTGATCTAATATATTAGTAAAAGTTTTTTGTTTAATTGGCCTGGAATCTGCAGCCATAATCTTTGCCTCCTTAAAAACCAGCTGCCACCTCTTCATTATTTAATTGCGAAAAGATGGCAGCCGCATTCTTTAGTTGTTCCAGTCACTATTTCATCGAATAGCTGCTTTTAAGTTAAATAATGAACTCACTATAAGCTGAGCTCCTCCAGTTTGCTTGCCGTGGGAACGCCTTCTTCATCCCAGCCGCGTATACTATAGTATATCGGCAGCATTTGATCCAGTTTTACAACCTTGCCCTGATGCGGACCGCCTTTCATGGGTTCGTTCAACAATCTGTCCGGCAGGGTATCATCGGCCTTGCTAAAACCTGCCTGCAGGTTAAAAAGACGTTCCAGGTTCCAAATACGATCTCCGGACTGCAGTAAATCTGCATCACTGATATTCACTCCGGTGGCGGTGCGATACTGCTCAGCAATTTCGGGCAGACCAATACCAAAAGTAGTGAATAGACACATGCCTACTGAATCAACTACCGCCGTAAGATCCTGGAATATTTTCAGCAGTTCGGGCATACCTTCGGTGGCATCAGGATCTACCTTAACCGGAATACCTAATATTTCCGGTGCAGTCATATAGCCGCGCACATGACATCCACCCCGGTTGGAGGTAGCATAATTCAGCCCGGTTCCCTGCTGTCCGCGGGGATCATAAGCCGGTATTTCCTGCTTTTTAACCGACATGGAATACTCAGGATGGCCATAAAGTTCAGCCAGGCGATAGGAGCCTTCGGCCAGTTCATCGCCAAAACCTTCCCGGGAAGCGGTTTTTCTGACTTTATCAATCATAGCATCGGCATTTCCCCAGCTAAGATCAGATTTGTCACGGGGAATTATTCCTTTTTCGGTCATCTCGGTAGCACAGGCCAGGGTAGTTGCCATGCTTATTGAATCCAGGCCAAGTTCATTACATAGGAAATTAGCTTTGCTTATAGCTTCAAAATCATCAACGCCCATATCGGAACCAAATCCCCAGGTAGCCTCGTATTCGGGACCTTCTCCAATACCTTGGTATTTGCCATGATTTTTGGTTACACGGCCACAACCCATGGAGCAGCCAAAACAGCCCTTATTTCTCACCAGGTTGTGTTCCGCCTGGTATTCGCCGGAAATCTTTTCAGCATTGGCAAAGACAGCTCCTTCACTGTAGTTTTTCACCGGCAGGGTACCATGTTCATTGAGTATATTTACCAAAACATTGGTTCCATAGGCTGCCAGACCGGCCCCGGTTACAGGATGAGCCTTCAGCTTGCCGCGGGCATCATTTATAGCATTAAGAAATCCGGCATTATCTGCGACTTTGATACCACCGGTTCCCCGGACCACCACCGCTTTTAGATTCTTGGAACCCATAACTGCTCCCACTCCAGAACGACCTGCGGCCCGATTGTATTCGTTCAGAATATTAGCGAACTTTACCATTCTTTCACCGGCTGGACCGATACAGGCAACCTTGGCATCATCATCGGTAGCTTCCCTGAGTAAATCCGTGGTTTCGACTACGGTTTTTCCCCAGAGATCTGCAGCACTTCGAAGTTCAGCCTCTTGATTGCTGATCCATAGGTAAACCGGCTGGGCTGATTTACCTTCAAATATTATTCCATCATAGCCGGCAAATTTCAGTTCGGGGCCAAAGCATCCTCCCGAATTGGATGCAGCGATGGTACCATTGAGAGGTCCCTTGGTAACTACATTATAACGTCCGCAGGAAGTAGCCAACGTTCCGGTGAGAGGACCGGTCATGAATATCAGCTTGTTTTCGGCACTGAGAGGATCAACCTGGGGGTTAACTTCATCAAAAAACAGTTTGGTACCCAGACCGCGTGCGCCGATGAAATTGTGCATATCTTCAATTTTTAAAGCTTCCTTGCTAATTGCACCACTGGTCAAATCAACTCTGAGTATTTGTCCTTTCCATCCGTACATGTTTAGCTCACCTCCTCAAAAACGTTTTTAAATTTAGCTGCAAAAGCTTTGCGTTTGGATATACTGCCGGCATTGGCTTCAACATAACTGATGGCTCCGGAAGGACACAGCTTGACACAAGCCGGATCTCCGCCACAAAGGTCACACTTGCTTACAATATTGTTCACAGCATGATAATGAATAGCCCCAAACGGGCAGGCTATAGTGCACATTTTGCAGCCGATGCATTTGGAATCCTGGACTTCCATGGCTCCGGTAACGTTATTTTTAGCAATTGCACCCACTGGGCACACTTCCATACAGGCTGCTACACCACACTGCTGGCAAACCATAGGAACAGAAAAGCCGACTTTTTCATAAGTTAAAACCGAGATGCGGGAAATTTCCGGGTTAAATTCACCTGTATGAGTAAAAGAGCATATTAATTCACAGGTACGACAACCTGTACATTTGGCCGGTTGTACAACAAGTATCTTGTCCATACATTACTGGCTTCCCTGCAAGAAAACCAGCTTACACCTCCTTTGAAGTATAGTTCTGCATCATATTCCTGATAACACCTGTTTTATCTCTAGTAATTCCAATCCCAATCTTCCTCTTTTTTATCTAATCTCTACGGTAGCATTACTATTCTTCTAATCACCTCTTTCCCTATAAATTCATCAATCCCGGCTGTGATTTGGGCCAGTCTACCTGACCACTGGCCGGTCGTGCGGTTTGCCCGCGGTGCAAACCTGCGCTCTATATTGAACACAATATTACAAATATTGTGCATTATCAGACCTTTTATTAAATGCCATCCACTTTAATTGCAAAGTAATAAGTAAAACCATACAAGTCTATTAATTATATTTATGTAATACATATGAGTTTCTTGTCTGCATTAATTCATAATACCTATCTCGATAAACGTCATCCTAATAACCTGCCTGCAAAAATCAAAACTGCTGCAAAGATGAAAATTTATGAGTTTATTGGGTTGCCGGCAGTTCTATGATTTCCATTTCCATATCCAATAAATTAATAAACATTACCTTCTCCCGCAGCAATTCTCCTCGACCCAACAGTATTTTAACTGCCTCGGCCACCTGCACACTGGCTACCAGCGCAGGTACAAAGCTTAGCATGCCCTGGCTGACTTCAATCCCCCGAGCATTGCATGCTTTTTCATATAATTGTTCCAGGGTATTCTCTCCCGGATACTGAGTAGTTACCTGTCCATACCAGCCCCCAATGGCACCATGCACCAAAGGTATATTTAGATTCCTGCAGACCTGGGACAGCATCATCCGAGCCGGTATACTGTCCAGTGCATCTATAACCACGTTTTTGCCTGCCAGCTGCTCTGCTCCGGTCTTGTCTTCAAATCTGCTGCAATGGCTGATAAACTCTACTGACGGGTTAATAGCTTTGATCCGCAGAGCGGCTGTTTTCACCTTGCTTTGACCCAGCGTATCCATTTGAGCGTAAAGCTGGCGGTTAAGATTATGTTCTTCAAAATTATCATAGTCCCAGGCCGTTATGGACCCTACCCCCAAACGGGCCAGTTCCTCAATTACATATCCTCCCAGTCCGCCACAGCCAACTACACCTACCTGAGCTGTTGCTAAACAGTATTGCTCTTCTCTAGTTATTGCCTGCACGTTGCGTTGGTACCGTGTCGGAAGAATCCCCTGAGCCAGAGCTTGATCCTCAACCGCACGCAGGTTAAACCCAGTTGTTTGAGTCAGCTCAACCTGGTCTGACCATGACAGCAGGGAATCTTGTGAATGTTTGGGCAGCAATCTTTTGAGCTCTTCATTCATACTAACCTCCTGCAACCGGCGGAAAGATTGCCAGAACATCATCTGTCTTTAATAAACTATCAAATTCGGCTCGCTTGCCATTAATAAAAATAATTCCTATCCCCATTTCCTGGCGGGGAATCGCTAAGCTGTCCAAAACCTGTCCCACTGTGGTGTCCTCTGGAAAATCAAATTCTCTTATTTTGAACCTCCCCTGACGCAGGAAGGCAAAAAGTTTTATAGTAATTTTCATTTATATAACCCTCCCCCTATTGTGTCTCAGTCCCCAAACCTAACTCAAAATAGCAAAAAGCCTTTCACCCCCTAAAAAGGTAAAAGGCTAGAACGGGGGTAATTCGTTCCAATATTTAATTTATGTTTATATTATAACACTTTTCGACAAGGTTACCGAATTGTTATATATCACAATTATGCAAACCCCTTGCATTATCCATGTAACCTTTGATTAGCCGGTAGCTGATTGGTTAGTTCTTTTCCCCCAATATCCGCAAATTGTCAAAAAGCTCCGCAACCGTAATCATCCCTACCCCTCCCGGTACAGCACTAGCAATTTTTGCTTTAGCCCGGGCATCGGGGTGAACATCTCCCATCATTTTGCCGTTTTCATCAAAATTTATACCGGCGTCTATAATAACACCATCCTCTTTAATCATATCGGCTGTGACAAAGTTCATTTTACCTAAAGCAGCCACTACTATATCCGCATTTTTTATTTCCTGAACCAGATTCCGGGTACGGGTATGGCATACCGTAACGGTGGCGTTTTCGGCTGTCATCATTACGGCCAGAGGACCGCCCAAAATAGTACTGCGCCCTATTATGGTTACTTTCTGTCCTTCAATTTCTATGTTATGATCTTTTATCATTCTAATGACCGCTTTGGGGGTAGTTGGCTTGACTACGGGTTCTTTGGTTAAGAGGCGACCCAGGTTAAATGGGTGAATACCTTCTACATCTTTATGATAATCGATTGAGTTTACAATCAAATCCGCGTTAATATGTGCCGGCAGTGGTTTTTGCAGCATGATCCCGGTCAGAGCCGGCTCATTGTTTAATTCATCTATTTTTTTTAATAGTTCGGCTTCACTAATCTGGTCAGAAAAATTTAAAACTGTTACCTCAATACCTACATCGCGGGCAAAGCTTCTTATACCATTTATATAAGCCCCTGAAGGCCCTTCATCTCCTACCTGCACAATTGTCATAGACAACTGCATCTCCTGAGCTGTTTTTTTCAATCTTTCTTTAACACTTTCCCTTATCTCTTTACCATAAATCAACATTATTATATCCTCCCACAAAATCAAATCAATCGTTAATTGCCAATTCATATATTAACAAAAATATGCTTTATATGCATCTTATTACCGATAACATAATTAATTAAAAAGCAGACACCAAGTGGTTAATCCGTGGTTCCTGACCATCAAAAAGAATGCCAATTACATCGAAGCGTATTTCCTTGCAGGACTGCGGGTTAGCTTCCATATATACAAGTGCGGTTTTGCGAATATGGTTTCGCTTCTCCCTGGTAATTGACTCTTCGGGAGAGCCAAAGCCTTTACTGATACGGGTCTTCACCTCTACAAAGACAATACACTGCTTATAGGTACAGATGATGTCCACTTCGCCGTATGAGCAACGGTAATTGCGGGTTAGAATTTTATATCCCTGCTCCTGCAGATAACCCGCGGCTATCTCTTCGCCTTTATTTCCCAGCACTTTTCTCATAAGTTTCTCCTTAAGAGTACTTTCTATTCATGCTGTATATATGAGCCAATATCTCCGCTACTACCGCATAAAGCTCGGGTGGTATCTCTGCATATAAATCCAATGCCATCAGGTAATCGGCCAGTTCTTTATCCTCTTTTACGGGAACTCCGCTTTCGGCAGCTACTTCGCGAATCCGCTCAGCTAATAGCCCCCTGCCCTTGGCTATAACAACCGGCACCTGGTCTTTTTCCTGCTGGTAGCGAAGTGCTACTGCTTTTTGCTTATAAATATCTTCATCCACGGCAAGCCTCCAAGTTTGAATTCCATAAAATCTACAGCGCTATACTTTGCTTCAGCAACAACCTATACGGTAACATCTATCCCCAAAGGACGTATTTTCTGAGTTACATCTTCGAATCCTGGATGGGCAAGATTTAGCTCTTCCAGCGACATACACACCTTGACT
>JAQVWS010000021.1 GCA_028709585.1 Syntrophomonas sp.
GCCGCGGTCTATACCTCAAATTCAGTAGGGTGGGACTCGACTCTATCTAGCATCACCTGTACATGTTTTTCTATACTATCCAGAATATTCTGCAAATTCTCAGCTGTAATTTCTTCATTATTAATAGTAAATCTTTCTAGATAGGAATGAAGATGGGGCGATGAAAACCGCCCCACTTTATAACCGGCATTTATTAATACATCTGCAATAATAAGAGAAGTAGAGCCTTTACCGTTAGTTCCGGCAACGTGGACATATTGCAAACCTTGCTGGGGGTTGCCCATTTCGTTAAGCAGGCTTTCAATCCTTTCCAGTCCCGGTTTGCTCCCTAATGCACATAATTTGTACAAACGTTCTTCTATTCTCCCTTTAATATCTGTAACCGTTGCAATAAACCCTCTTTCTTAATTTCAGCTTCCTTCTGCTTGGCTTTCTCCTTTTCGATTACATCAGCCGGGGCCTTGTTAAGAAATTTTTCATTAGTCAGCTTGGCAGCAGCTCTGTCAATATCTACTTCCGTGTTCTTCAGCTCTTTTTCCAACCGGCCAATTTCCTTGTCTACATCAATAATACCTTCCAGGGGTACATATATTTCTACCAGGGAAAGCAGGGCAGATGCTGCCTGATGCGGTTTCTCGTCAAGATCCAAGCTCAGACGCAGTTCGCTTACTTTGGCCAGGTCTTTTATATAGCTGCCATAAGTCTCAAACCATTCCCAAGCTTGTTTGTCTTTCAAGAGCAGAATTGCTTTTATTGGCGTGCTATGGCTTAAATTAAACTCTGCCCGAATATTTCGTATGGCACGAATTACTCCCATAATAGCCTGCATCTTAATAACAGCCTCTGGTTCAACCATACTCTCATCCCTGATCGGCCACGGCTCCAGCATTATCGTCTCATTGTGTCCGGGCAAATACTGATATATTTCCTCGGTTATGAATGGCATGAAAGGATGGAGCAGCTTCAATATCCCTTTAAGGATATCCAGTAAAACAGACTGTACCACAACTTTCTCCCGCTCATTTGCAGGATGGAAAAGACGGGGTTTAGCCAGCTCAATATACCAATCGCAAAACTCATCCCAGATAAAATCATACATGCCTCGGGCAGCCTCACCTAGCTCATATCGTTCCAGCAGCTCAGTTATTTCAGCAATCTTTGTATTAAAACGAGAGATAATCCAGCGATCCGCCAAGGTCAACTCATTTTTCTCCAACTCCACCGGTGTAAAGTCTGTTAGATTCATCAGCACAAATCGGGATGCATTCCATACCTTATTGGAGAAATTACGGGTATTTTCTACCTTGTCCCATTGAAAACGCACATCATTGCCAGGGGTTACCCCGGTAATCATAGAGAAGCGCAGGGTATCTGCTCCATATTTCTGGATTACTTCAATCGGATCAATTCCATTGCCCAGCGACTTACTCATCTTGCGCCCTTGTGCGTCCAGAATCAAACCATGAATATTCACCTCGTGGAAAGGTACTTTTCCGGTTTGCTCGATGCCTGAGAATATCATTCGCGCAACCCAGAAAAAGATTATATCCCGGCCGGTTACCAGCACGCTGGTAGGATAAAAATGCTGCAAATCAGCAGTGTCTTGCGGCCACCCCAGGGTAGAAAAAGGCCATAAGGCGCTGGAAAACCAGGTGTCCAGTACATCTTCATCCTGCTTCAATTTACTGGAACTGCAGGCGGTACATGAAGTCGGATCTTCCCGGCTGCAGATTACTTGTCCGCAGTCCTCACAATACCACACCGGAATTCGGTGCCCCCACCATAACTGTCTTGATATACACCAATCCCGAATATTCTCCATCCAGTTAATATAAATCTTAGTAAAGCGTTCTGGAATAAAGCGTATTTCTCCATCCATTACCTTTTGTATGGCAGGCTCCGCCAGGGGTTTCATTTTAACAAACCATTGCAGTGAAACCATTGGTTCGATAATAGTATCACAACGCTGACAATGGCCAACTGCATGCTGATGTTCCTCGGTTTTTACAAGAAAACCTCCGGCCTCCAGATCTGCTACCACCTGACTGCGGCATTCCATGCGTTCAAGCCCGGCATAAGATCCAGCGTTTTCATTCATCCGGGCATCTGCAGTGAAAACTACGATCTGTTCTAAATCATGACGCAGTCCCATCTCAAAATCGTTAGGATCATGGGCTGGAGTGACCTTGACTGCACCCGTACCAAATTCCCGATCTACATAATGATCCTCAAACACAGGGATTTTCCGCCCCATCAAAGGCAGAATCACATTTTCCCCCACTAGATGACGGTAGCGTTCATCTCCGGGGTAAACAGCTACACCAGTGTCACCCAGCATAGTTTCAGGTCTGGTTGTGGCCACTACTATATACTCATCTGAACCTTCAAGAGGGTATTTAATATGCCATAGACAGCCATCGCTGTCATCATGTTCAACCTCAATATCTGAAATAGCGGTCATGCATTTGGGGCACCAGTTAATAATATAGTTGCCTCGATAAATGAGGCCCTTTTCATACAGGTTTACAAATACCTCACGTACTGCCTGGGAACACCCCTCATCCATTGTAAACCTCTCCCGGCTCCAATCGCATGAGGAGCCCAGCAAACTAAGCTGATTGGTAATACGATCCCCATATAGCTCTTTCCATTCCCATACCCGTTCCAAAAACTTCTCCCGGCCTAAATCATGCTTATTCAGACCTTCACTGGCCAGGTTCTCTTCCACTCTGGCTTGGGTAGCAATTCCCGCATGATCCGTCCCGGGAACCCACAAGGTATTATAACCTTGCATACGCCGCCAGCGCGCTAATATGTCCTGCAAGGTATTATCCAAAGCATGTCCCAAATGTAATTGTCCGGTTACATTGGGCGGTGGCATTACGATAGAAAAATGTTTTTTCGAATAATCATCACCGGGAGCAAAGTAATTATGACTTTTCCAAAAATCATACCACTTACCTTCCACCTGTTCGGGATCATAAACGCTGGCTAAACTTATTTGGCTTGACATTTAATTGACCTCCTTGTTATGCAACTATTACCTATTGTACTGTCACCAATGTTGCCAATACCAGAGGGTCAACCTGTATGCCATCCTTAAATACCCTCATATTACCACCTGAAATATCATCTATAACCATTATTTCATCGCCTACCCGGCCAAATTCAAACTTTATATCATACAGGTCCAATCCTTTGGCGGCCAGGTCATCCTTAATAACTCGAGCAATTTGCTGAGTCGTACTGCGAATCAGTTTGTACTCATCGTGGGTCACAAGCCCTAACTGAACCAATGATTCTTCTGTGATAGGCGGGTCGCCCCGTTCATCGTCTTTTAAAGTCACTTCAACCAGCTCATTTAACAGCTGTTCTTTCTTCGCATACTTAGCATAACGCCTTAAAAAACTTCCATATACCTTATAACGGCAAATTATCTCCAAGCCATCACCAAATGTTTTAGCTGGTTTTACTATCATGGTGTTTTCCTCCAGGTTGGCATCGATGAAATGACTGGGGATATTGTTTTTCTGCAATAATTCAAAATAATACTTGGACATGCGCAATGAAGCATTACCCATTCCGTCCAGCTGCCCCATTAAGGAGTTAGCCCCGGGGTCAATCTGACCGTTTTCTCCAGTAACATCATCTTTCATCTTAAGCAGGTAGTTGCCATTTTCCAATTCATAAACTGACTTGGTTTTGCCTTCATAAACATGCTTCATCTATTTTCCCCCTTATTAATTATCAGAATAGTATTAGCTTGGCCAAAGTTCATTTAAATTCTACTTAAAATACAGCGCTCTGCGCAAGTAATACTTGAAATCGTGGCGAGCAGATGTAACCAATTTAACAGCTGTAATAGAACTTGAATGCCTAAATATGCGAAATTGCAGGAAAATGCTTGGTATTGAATCCCATTAGTATTATAGCTTACAATTAGAATTATTAATCCATATTGCGGAAAGGCTTGATAAATTGTGAAAGGGTTCATAATTTTCTCTGATTTAAAAGGATACTCCAGACTTTCAGAAAATGAAGCGCAATTCTTTTTTACCAAGCTGAACCCGATCCTCTCCGCTAAAATAAAGCCTTATTTATTGCTTGCAGAAGCCTTTAATACTTGGGGCGACGCATTAATAGCTGTTTTTTCCGAGGGAAAGTATGCTATTGATCTTATGCTAAGCTATCGAGATTTTTTTAACAAACTTGATTTTAAATCTTACGGCATGACTCGTTTAATGCCCCGGATAGGCGGGCACTTTGGAGAGCTCTATACTTTTCGCGATGAGGTCCTGGAGAGAACTAACATGTATGGGATAAATGTTAATACTGCTGCGAGAATTGAGCCTATTACCCGGGCTGGTGAGATATTTGTAACCAAACAGTTTAAAGAGGCCATAGAGCAATCAGCTATGGCGTCTGATTATATAAGTTTTGATGAGCTGGGATTTGTGGAGCTGGCCAAAGGCTTTGACG
This sequence comes from Syntrophomonas sp., assembly GCA_028709585.1. Lineage (GTDB taxonomy): Bacteria > Bacillota > Syntrophomonadia > Syntrophomonadales > Syntrophomonadaceae > PHAA01. Next base: position 4,480 of record JAQVWS010000021.1, read on the forward strand.
AAAGGGAGTTGTTCCGGCTTCGTTATGATTCTGAGAATCCACAGGTAATAGATAAAATATTTGCCCTGGACCTTTCGGGAGCTTTCCCCCCTTCTCCGAATCTAACTGCAGAGGAAAAAGATATTTTGGATATATATTCCCATAATGGGACTGACTTAACAAGTCTCCTGGGTAGTGATAGAATATTGGATAGAACTGGCGAGTTTTACTTTCAACTCGCTAAAATATGCAAAACCTTTGGTCTTTATAATGACGCTATCACTTTGTTGCGCAGACTGGAAAACTATTTTATAGAAACGGCCGGACTTAAAATGTATCCCTATAAAAGCCGGCAGGATGTTTTAAAACTGAAAGCCAATTGTCTGACCCGTTTAGGCTTATATCAGGAAGCCTCCGATATTATCTACAGCCTCTGGCAACAAGGAATGAAAGACTCCGATACATTGTCAATGCTGGCTGCCCAGTATAAACGCCGGGCTTTACCAAAATCCGACGATAGTATTTGTCACGATCTTGTGAATCGAGAATTGCTGATAAAGGCTAAAGATTTATACCTGGAAGCTTTCCGGCGTAATATTGAAGACTATTATCCAGCAATAAATGCAGCCTACCTATATCGAATCCTGGGGGGAAGCGATAGTGACAACGGCATAAAATTGGCCCGTTATGTTATGGACTCCTGGCAAAACCGCCAAGGTGAAAATTGGTGGCTGGACAGCACTCTAGCAGAATCTCAAATTTTACAGGATTCATTTATCAGGGCCCGAGAAACCTTTGCCAATGCTATAAAACTGCACCAACCCGATAGTTTTGAACGCTCGGCCACAATAAATCAAATTAGTACTTATGCCATACTAAGCGGCAAGGAGAGCCAGCTTAAAGAATTGATTTATATGCTTTCCCAGCTATAGCACTGGCAATGAATTAAATATGCAATATTTAAGGAGGAAAAGCAATGCCCTATAAAGCCGAACCCATGGACACATCCGGGGTTGAGCTAAGTGATGATATTCTTGAATTAACCGAATTACTGGCCATGAATGTCCATGCCCACTGGGCTGCAAGGCGTATCCAAGCAGGATGGACTTATGGGCTGGAGAGAAACGAATTGCGCAAAGAAACTCCGGTGTTGGTACCATACTCAGAATTACCCGAAGAGGAAAAGGAATATGATCGGAAAACTGCCCTCGAAACACTAAAGACTATTATAGCTCTCGGTTACAGCATTGAAAAAAAACGCTGAGCGATACTTATTGCGGTTAGATTAGACTTAATAGGTGAGCTTTGCACTTAACTTTTGGGAGGTTATTATTTGTGGCTCATGAAGCTTTCATCAGTTATGCATCAGTCAACCAACTTATAGCCAATACGGTATGTGTGACTCTGGAATCGAATAAAATTAGCTGCTGGATGGCACCTCGGGATATACTTCCGGGCAAAGATTTTGCCGCTGCGATTATTGATGCCATAGAACAAGCCCGAGTATTTATACTAATACTATCTAAAAACTCAGCTGCCTCCCCTCATGTTTTAAGAGAGCTAAATAAGGCTGCCAGTAAAGGTATACCTATACTTCCGTTTATTATTGAAGAAGTCACCCTTTCCAAATCTTTGGAATATTATCTTTCCACAGACCACTGGCTGAATGCCACTACACCTCCATTGTCCAAACATATACATAATTTAGCCTTAGTAACGGAAAAACTCCTTTTAGACATTGATTCTCTGCAAGCTAGAAATACAAAACCGGCGGAAAACAATTATCTTAATGAAAGCAGCTCTAATGCCCAGCGAGACATCGCAGACTCGGTTGAGACGGTTCCTATGTTTGAGCCAGCTGAACTCGATGCTAGTGAAGACATATTAATTGTTGACCCTAAAGGTTCAGGCAAATATCGCAAAATTAATGAAGCTATAGATGCAGCCTATGCTAATCAGACTATTATCGTTAAACCAGGTTCATACCGAGAACAGATAATTCTGGCGGGAAAACCTGTTAAGCTGTATGGTGATGGCAAGGACGCAGTTAAAGTGTCATATCCCTCCGGCAGCGTACTAGAGGCTAATTCGTCTGCCGGCAGTGAAATAACTGGCTTCTCCTTCAGTAAAAGCGGTTACAATGACAGCAGTCCCGTATGCTTGATTAAATCCTCGATAAGTATGAAGAACTGCCGTATTTCAGGTGGAGAAACAGGTATTTTGGTGCTTGACGGCCGGCCAGTAATTGCGAATAACGTAGTAGAGCGAAACATAAATGGTATTACGGTATCCGGCGAATCGGCTCCCTTGATAAGTGAAAATATATGCAACAACAACAAGTCTGCTATCCTTTTCTGCGCAGACGCTGTCGGCAAAGCTTATAGAAATGAATGTAAAAACAATCATACCGGTATTACGGTAACCGACCATGCCCAACCCAACCTGCAAGAGAATGATTGTATCGGAAATAAAGAAACTGGCATCAGTTATCTTGAAATTGCAGCTGGTAAAGCCAGTAATAATAATTGTATCAAGAACATAAATGGAATAATAATAACTGACCATGCCCAACCAACCTTAGAAAGCAATGCAAGCAGCGAAAACCGGCAAGCGGGCATTTTATATAATGGCCACGAGGGAGGAGTTGCCCGTGAAAACAAATGTATCCGCAACAGGACCCATGGCCTTCATATTACTTTTAAAGCTCAACCGTTTTTAGAAGGTAATCAGAGCAGCCGTAACAAATTGTCTGGTATAGCCTTTATGGACACCGCTGCAGGAATAGCCAAAGATAATATTTGCAGCAATAATGATCTGCATGGAATTTTAATTAAAGACCGAGCTCAACCAGAACTGGACGGCAACCGGTGCAATGAAAATCGGGAAGCTGGTATTGCTTATTTTGACTATGCCCAAGGGATCGCCCGCAATAATATTTGCCGCGGTAACCGGCTAAAAGATATCACTATTAATAATTCGGCCATGCCAATATTAATACCTAATGATTAATTCACTTTTTTGTACATAAAATATCTCATGAAACATTATGGCGGGAGGTTTTATAAATAAAAACTAAGTTGGGCAGAAATTCACTCTGTCCGTGCGGCAGCGGTAGAAAATACAAGCATTGTTGTCTGGGCTTACAGGGTGTTGTAAAAATAACCGAGAAACCCTTTGAACTTTACAGCCAATTGATCGGTACCATAAAGATTAAACTAGATAAATACTATGAAGCAGACATAAAAAAACAGCGAGATATTTTTCAGGATCGGTTTCTGCGTTTGTGTACCACCAATTATCTTCCTCCCGAACGAGAGCCCTTTTTCTCTGATTGGCTCTGGTTTGATCTTACAGATAATGAAGGGAAAACCTTCAGCAGTAATTATCTTCGGGAGCATGGGGATTTCATGGAAAAACCCTTGCTTGAGTGCTTGCAATCTTTGAACAGCTCTTACCTGTCAATTTACAAAATAACCGGTGTTGAGAATAATGGCTTAAAGGTAAAAGATTTTTTTACCGGTCAGGAAGAACATATCATTACAAAAGAAACATTGGATACGGAAATTGACAGCCAACCTCTGCTTTTGGGAAGGCTGGTTGCAATGCCACTGGGTCAGGTATTCTCAGGAATGGTATTAATGCTGAAAAATGATGATGGCCAGGGAGACTTTATCCGTAAGCATATCGATTACCTGCATATGCTGAAACAAGGCATGGAATTTACATCTCTTCTAAAACATAGCAGTGAAATCCTATTTGGCCTTTTTGAACGTGCCAACCACAAGTCATTAATACGCTTGAACGATATTCGTGTTTTGCCACTGGCAGACAACGCTGAAGCAATTACAACTGCATTAAAAGACTGCCCGGACCTTATTGGGGCTCATGAAACAGAGGGTATTTGTTGGTATGATTTGCGGGACAGCCTTGGCAATGCCCGCATTGGAATTAGCAACGAATTCCTGATTAGCTCCACTGATTTAATTGATGATACTCTTTTTATACAGGGATTTATTAGGGGTGTAAAACCTGATAGGAATTGGGAGATAGTGCATAGTTTATTCTTGTTTCAACCTCCTCCGCCCCATCTCGAGCATATCTGGTACAGTGTAGTCAAGGATCAGGAAACGGAACGCTGGCTTCATACCAGTCATCGCGAACTAGATGATAAAACCCCGCTGGAAGTGATGCAGGAGACAAATGGCCGGGAACGTATCCTAGCTATGCTTGATTCATTCGCCTCACAAGCAGCCAATGAATATAGCCAGGATTTGTTAAACTACATGGTCCACAGGATAAAATAAATCCACGCAACTAACCGAGCCAAGCATTATGCCTATTTTTAAGGGAGGCAAAAGGTTCGTCCCCTCGCGTCCTCAGGGAAACAAAAGGCGCCCTTTGCATCCTTGGCATCTTGCATCCCCTGGTTTATTATTTTTACGCAAGCATTAACTGCTTCTTCATCATATAACTGACCGGCATTTTTTTGAATCTCCTCCAGAGCTTTCTCGATACCTAAAGCAGGACGATAGGGACGATGGGAGGACATGGCCTCCACCACGTCTGCAACGGCCAGTATTTTTGCTTCCAGCAGTATTTTATCCCCCGCTAAGCCCTGTGGATATCCTGTGCCCTTAATTCTTTCATGATGTTGTAGTATAATGTCGCTGATAGGTCCTTCAAAAGGTATGCTCTTAACAATATCATAACCTGCTTCGGGATGACTCTGTACTAAAAGTATCTCCAGATCGGATAGTTTTTCCGGTTTATATAAAAGCTCAAAAGGAATATCTAACTTGCCGATGTCATGCAGCATTCCCGCGATTCTAATATTGTTAATACGGTTCGGAGATAATCCCATCTCTTCAGCAATTAAACAGGCCAGGGATGCTACCCGGTGCTGATGTCCGGCCGTATAATGATCCCGCTTTTCAGTAGTGGCTGCCAGGGCGTCAACAGTACCGCTAAAAATAGCTTCCAAACGGCTGTTATTTCTCATCAATTCCTCTTCCGCCATTTTTCTTTCAGTAATATCCCGTATGGATTCAATGGCTCCAATTACCCTGCCGCGGGTATCAAATAAAGGTGTAGCCCTTCCCCATAAAACTCTGTCTTGACCTCGTAACTTTCCAATGTGAGTCTCGGTCAAGAGAGCTAAGCCTTCTCTTTTAACGTAAGAATATTGATTGTCAAAACGCACCTTAGGGTCAACAATCATATCAATGAGAATCGGACGACGTGTACCATAGAAAGGAATTGCGTATTCATAGTTGTCTTTGCCAACCATATCGGCTGCAGGGAACCCTGTCATTTCAACAATAGCCCGGTTCCAATACAGTACTTTACCCTCCCGGTCAATAACCAGGGTTGCATCGGGCAGCGATTCAATGGTGTCTGCCAGAAGGCGCTGTGATTCCCGCAGACTAGCTTGTGCCAGCTTTCGTTCAGTTATATTCTCAACCAGCATAATACCGCCAATTATCTTACCTTGTTTATATAATGGAGATGCTTTCACGGCAACTATGTATTGTTTTCCATCGCTTGCCAATATAGGAATCTCGTATTCTCCCTCTTTTCCTTTTAAAAGGCGGGTTCGCACGCTTTTTTCAACCACACTTTTAAAACGATCGATCGCTAATTCGCTTATTTTCATATCACTCAAAACCTCATCCGGATAACCCACCAATGCTTTGAGCTTCTTATTCATATAAACGATGCGTCCCCATGTATCATAGGCACAGAATAAACCATTGATTGAGTCCAAAACTGATGATAATTCTTTTATGTTTATATCACCATTATTCATGGATCTACTGGCATCTCGTACCATATGTATCCCCCTATTCAGACACCGGATTAATTATCTCTGCAATGGTTGCTGCTAGTTCGTTCAATCCCTCGCCAGTTTCAGCCGAAAAAACCAGAGGCGTTTCAAACAATTGCAGGTCTTTCTTTATTATAATTAAATTTTTTTGTCTGGCACCACGGGAAATTTTATCAGCCTTGGTAGCAATCATCAGAATAGGAATATCGCAATGCTGCAGCCAATTTTTCATTAAAATATCATTTTCATGGGGGGGATGTCTAATGTCCAACAGCTGCATAACACCCCGCAACTGGGAGCGGTTTTGCAGATAATTCTCAATCATCCTGCCCCATTTCTCTCGTTCCGCTTTAGAAACCTTGGCAAATCCATAACCAGGCAAATCGACCAGATACCAGCTGGCATTAATAAGATAATAGTTGATGGTACGGGTTTTCCCAGGGGTAGAACTTGATTTGGCTAGTTTTTTACGATTTACAAGTCTGTTAATCAATGAAGACTTGCCAACGTTGGAACGCCCCACCAGCGCTATTTCTGGAATATCCCCCTCCGGTAATTGACTCATATCAACAAAAGTACCGCAGTATTCAGCCTTTTTTATCTGCAAATCCATCAATTATCCACCGTTTTCTCAAGCGCAGCCAGCAATACTTCATCCATATGACTGACCAGAATAAATTTTATTTTTCGTCTTACATTAGCCGGTATTTCTTCCAAATCCTTTTTGTTCTCCGCTGGCAGAATTATAGTATTGATGCCTGCTCTATGGGCTGCTAAGGCTTTCTCTTTCAAACCGCCAATTGGCAAAACATTACCCCGCAAAGTAATCTCACCGGTCATGGCTACATCATTTTTCACCGGTATTCCCGACATAGCTGAAGCCAAAGAAGTAGCCATAGTAATCCCTGCTGATGGTCCATCTTTAGGTATAGCCCCCTCGGGAACATGAATGTGCACATCATATTTCTCCAGCATTTCAGAATTAATGCTTAATTCATCAGCTTTTGACTTAACATATGTTAAGCCCGCCTGGGCTGATTCCTTCATTACATCTCCCAATTTGCCGGTTAAAGTCAACCGTCCTTTGCCTTTAGTAAGGGCAACCTCAATAGACAACAGATCCCCGCCACTCTCCGTCCAGGCCAGACCGGTAGTAACCCCTACCTGGCTTTTCTTTTCAGCGGCACCAAAACGAAACTTCTCTGTACCCAGGTATTTGTTTATATTACTGACGGTTATATTTACCGAGGTATTCTTGTCTTTTACAACCTGGCGCGCTACTTTTCTGCATATTGATGCAATCTGGCGCTCCATATTCCTAACGCCGGCTTCCCGGGTATATTCTCTGATTATCTTGCGCAGAGCTTTTTCAGAAAAAGTTATATTACTATTTTTAAGCCCGTGTTCTTTTATTTGTTTAGGCACCAAATACTCTACCGCAATATGTAGTTTATCTTCCTCCGTGTAGCCTGATATCTCAATTACTTCCATTCTATCCAACAGCGGGCGGGGAATGTTATGGGTGGAGTTAGCTGTGGTAATGAACATAACCTTGGAGAGGTCAAAAGCTATCTCTAGATAATGGTCACTGAAAGTATTATTCTGTTCAGGATCCAAAACCTCTAATAATGCAGAAGCCGGGTCACCTCTAAAATCCATAGTCATTTTATCAATTTCATCAAGTAGAAATACCGGATTTCTTGAACCGGCCTGTTTAATACTATTTAAAACCCGCCCCGGCATTGAACCAACATAAGTCCTTCTATGCCCCCTTATTTCGGCTTCATCTCGCAGCCCACCCAGTGACATACGTACAAATTTGCGCCCCAAGGATCTAGCCACTGACTTTCCCAGTGAGGTTTTACCTACCCCGGGAGGCCCAACCAGACATAAAATAGGACCCTTCATCTTCTTGGCCAGTTTCCTGATAGCCAGGTATTCAAGGATTCTTTGTTTGGGTTTTTCCAGGCCATAATGATCTTCATTTAAAATCTTTTCTGCCAGATCCAGATCCAGCCGATCACGGGTTTCAATGGACCATGGCAGCGACAATGCCCAATCCAGATAATTCCTTACTACGACGGCTTCAGCTACTGCGGGAGGGATCTTTTCCAACCTCTCCAGTTCCTTATTAATCTTTTCCAACGCATCTGGAGGAAGGTTGGTTTTATTGATGCGTTCCCGCAACTCTTCTACCTCAGAAGCTCTTTCGTCCTTATCTCCCAATTCCTTCTGAATAGCTTTCATTTGTTCACGCAAATAGTATTCTTTCTGGGTTTTTTCCATCTGTTTACGCACGCGGATATTTATTTTTCTTTCCAATTCCAAAACTTCCATCTCTTTGGCTAATATCTCACATACGTAATTCAACCGCTGGTTAACATCGCGGAGCTCCAGTACTTTTTGTTTTTCCGGAATGCGCAGATTTAAATGGGAAGCGATTACATCGGTTAATCTGCCTGGTTCCTCTATTGCTACTACCGAAACAACTGTTTCCGGAGGGATCTTCTTACTCATGCGAACATACTGTTCAAACTGGTAAACCACTGTACGCATTAGGGCTTCAATTTCTGCATTCTTAGGATTTTCGCCCTTGTACTCTTCAATGCTAACCTTCATATAATCATCGTGTTTAATATATGTTTTTATACTGCCGCGATGAAGTCCTTCAACCAGAACACGCATAGTGCCTCCCGGCATTTTTAATACCTGTCTGATCTCCGCAACAGTTCCCACCTCATAAATGTCTTCTTCATCGGGTTCATCATTTTGGGCCTCTTTCTGAGTAGCCAGGAAAATCTCTTTGGAACCCAGCATGGCTTCTTCAATTGCATTAATCGATTTTTTACGTCCTACATCCAGATGAATAATAGTATAAGGAAAAACCAGTACACCTCTTAGAGGTAATATTGGAAGTTCACGATAGCTTATTTCATTTTGTTGTGTCAAAAAAACACCTCCAAACAAATTAATTCTACTATATGGCTTAACACTGCGCAAGTCCAGTAACTTAGACCTTCCTTATCAAGGCAAATCTTAATACCTCGTCAATGTCCCGCACCGGGGTAACTTCTATATCAGCAAAACTGCCGAATATAGCCATCCAGTTATCCTGCGGAATCAGGACTTTTTTTACGCCGGCATTTCGTGCTGCTTCTACTTTACTCATAACTCCGCCAACTGGTTTTATCAGTCCGTGAACCGAAACCTCTCCGGTCATGGCGATTTGATTGCTAACCTTAATATCTTTTAAAGCTGAGTATATAGCCGTAGCCATTGATATCCCCGCCGATGGGCCATCAACTGGAGTGCCTCCCGGATAATTAATATGAATATCAAAATCTTGAACTCGAACTCCAAATCTTGACTTAAGAACCGTCATTACGTTTTCTACTGCGCCTCGTGCCATGCTTTTGCGTCGTGACGTTCTGCCGCCGCTTTGAATCTCTTCTTCTTCAACTACTCCTGTCACCGTCCATGCTCCCCGGCCTTCATCTACAGGAACTGCGGTAGCTTCCACTTCAATCAGCAAGCCCACATTAGCCCCATATACTGCTAAGCCATTCACCAATCCTACCCGCGGTTCATCTTGCAACTTAGGTTGGAGTCGGGGAGAAAAACGCCCATTATTTAAAACCTTTTGTACTACCTCCGAGCTTATAGCGGTTCTGTTTTCTACCTGAGCGATTCCGGCAGACAACTGCACAATGTTAACTGCCTCTCTTCCATTACTAGCATGACGGGCAATATCCTGCAGTCCCTCTTCGTCCAGCAAAAACATTATTTTCTGGGCTGCGTTCCGGGTTATTGTTTCAATCGCTTTATGATCCAGGGGTTTAAAAAATATCTCCATACATCTTGATCTTAGAGCTGGAGGAATCTCATCAGGCATTCGAGTAGTGGCCCCAACTAAACGAAAATCAGCGGGCAACCCGTTTTGGAAAATATCATGAATATGATCAGGTATATTTTTGTCGTTTTCTGTATAATAGGCGCTATCCAGCATTACCTTGCGATCTTCAAGTACTTTTAGCAGTTTATTCAATTGCATGGGGTGTAATTCTCCAATTTCATCTAGGAATAATATGCCTCCGTGAGCACGGGTACAGGCACCCGGTTTAGGTTGAGGTATGCCAGCAGCCCCCATGGAACCAGCACCCTGGTATATGGGATCATGTACGGAGCCAATTAGCGGATCCGCTATATTTCGCTCATCAAAGCGGCATATGGTGGCATCAACTTCAACAAATTTTGCGTTTTCTTTAAAAGGTGAAACCCGGCTGACGCAAGCCTCTGTTAGTACCAGACGCGCAGCTGCGGTTTTACCTACCCCCGGCGGCCCGTAAATAATTACATGTTGCGGATTAGGTCCGCATAAAGCCGATCTCAGTATGGCTATGCCCTCCTCTTGGCCAATAATATCGTTGAAACTGCCGGGGCGGCTTAGACTGGAAAGTGGTTCGCTCAGTTTTATATTGCGCATTTGCCTCAGCTTAATGTTTTCCTTCTCTGAAACCCTGGTAATAACTGTTTTCTTATTTTGCTGACTTTTCAGCAGGCTCCAGAAATACAGTCCGATTATTATTCCAAACCCTAACTGAATAAGATACAATAATCCCCCATACCGTAAAAAAAAGTCATTCATAAGTTATGGTTCCTTTCCCGATTAGATCATATATATTATTCCCACCGGGAAAATTCGCATGAAGGAATTAAACAGAAAAAAAGGTAGCCTAAGCCACCTTTTCCTAAATTACTGTTGTATTTAATTAAACTAATTTACCCTACGCTTTGCATCTACCGTAACCAGCAAAGGTTTTTCCTTTTTGCCGATAACATCTTTGGTAATTAATACCTTGGTTATATCAATACGCGAGGGCACTTCATACATGACATCTAACATGACTTCTTCAATTATGGACCTTAACCCTCGAGCGCCCGTATTACGGTGCAACGCCTCTTCAGCGATAGATTGCAGCGCTTCCGGCATAAATTCAAGATCTACCCCATCCAATTCAAACAGTTTCTTATATTGGCGGGTAAGTGCATTCTTGGGTTCGGTAAGAATCTTGACCAGAGAATCTTTGTCCAGGGTATCCAAGGTTACTATAATTGGCACCCGTCCTACAAACTCAGGAATCAGACCATACCTGAGCAAATCCTGGGGCAAAATCATATTCAGTATTTCCCCAATCTTCTTTTCTTCCTGGCTCTTGATATCTGCCCCAAATCCCATTAATTTTTCGCCAACCCGGTTTTGGATGATCTTATCAATACCCTCAAAGGCTCCACCGCATATAAACAATATGTTACTGGTATCAATCTGAATAAACTCCTGATGCGGATGTTTCCTTCCTCCCTGGGGCGGAACACTGGCTACAGTTCCTTCTAAGATCTTCAATAGAGCCTGTTGTACCCCTTCCCCTGAAACGTCGCGTGTAATACTCGGATTATCCGTTTTGCGGGCTATTTTATCAATCTCATCTATATAGACAATACCTTTTTCCGCTTTTTCAATGTCATAATCGGCAGCCTGAATAAGCTTGAGCAGAATATTTTCTACATCTTCACCTACATATCCAGCTTCCGTCAAGGAAGTAGCGTCAGCAATGGCAAACGGAACGTTCAGAATACGTGCCAGTGTCTGGGCTAGTAAAGTTTTACCGCTACCTGTAGGTCCCAGCATCATTATATTGCTTTTTTGCAGCTCCACATCATCCAGCTTCATAACCAGATTTATGCGTTTATAATGATTGTAAACAGCAACAGATAAAGATTTTTTGGCCAGGTCCTGGCCAATAACATATTCATCCAGTATTTCCCTTATTTCCTGCGGCTTAGGGATATCCCCAATATCAAACCCAATATCGTCTGCCAGTTCTTCTTCAATAATCTCGTTACACAGTTCGATGCATTCGTCGCAGATATAAACCCCCGGTCCGGCTACCAGTTTCTTGACCTGATCCTGTGTTTTGCCGCAAAACGAACATTTCAATTGACCTTTTTCATCCCCGTATTTCTGCATTCTCTCACCTCTTTTTCCAGAAGGCTATTTCTTAGCTGAAGACTTAGTATGATCCATTACTTCATCTATAATACCATATTCTTTTGATTCAAGGGCAGACATAAAAAAATCACGTTCAGTATCTTTTTGTATTTTTTCCAATTTTTGGCCGGTTCTTGCAGCCATAATCCGGTTTAAGTTTTCTTTAATTTGCAGTATCCTTTTGGCATGAATCTCAATATCAGTGGCTTGCCCCTGAGCTCCTCCCATGGGCTGATGAATCATGATTTCAGCATTTGGAAGTGCATAACGCTTGCCTTTCTCACCGGCGCACAGCAGAAATGCACCCATACTGGCTGCCATACCGACACATATAGTTGATACATTAGGTTTGATGTGTTGCATGGTGTCATATATTGCCATACCTGCAGTTATTGAACCGCCTGGGCTGTTAATATATAGATTAATATCTTTGTCCGGGTTATCAGCCTCCAGAAACAAAAGCTGTGCAATAATAAGATTGGCAACGTTGTCATCAATAGCGCTTCCCAGAAATATAATTCGATCTTTTAAAAGCCGCGAATAAATATCATAGGATCTTTCACCGCGGTTGGTTTGTTCTATTACCATTGGTATTAAATAAGACATTTAATCTCCCTCCTTATGTTAAATAATTCTACACTTAATAATATAGTATTATTCAACTTGCTCTTCAGGTTCTACTTCAATTTCGTTTCCTTGTGCAGAAGCTTCTTTTTCTGATATTACCGCATTGTCTACCAGGTATTGAATGGCTTTTTCAACTTTCATGTTATACTTTATATTATCCCAAACACCCTCCAGATTTTGCTTAGCCTGTTCCAAATCAATGCCCATTTGAGCGGCCATTTCTTCGATCTGTTTATCTATTTCTTCATCTGTAAGTTCAAACCCTTTTTCTTCAACCAGTTTTTCTAATATATAATTGGTTTTTACAGTACGCTCAGCCTCAGGCAGCATATCCTGTCTGAATTCATGCAGATTGCTTTTGGTTAATTGGAAATACTGTTCAAGATTAATGCCCTGACTTCCGAGCCGCTGTTCAAATTGACCCAAAATAGTCTGAACCTGATTTTCGATAACTACCTGGGGTATTTCAATTGTGCATTCTTCAGCAGCCTTCGCCAGAACTTCCCTCTTAATAATCTCTTTTTGCCGATGATCATTAGCTTTTTCCAAATTAGCCTTTATGTCGTTGCGTAACTCCGCAACGGAATCAAACTCGCTAACTTCCTGAGCAAATTCATCATCCAGCTGTCTTAACTCTTTATGTTCAATTTTTTTAATAGTAGTCTTAAAAACCGCATCCTTGCCGGCCAAATCTTCAGCATGATAAGATTCGGGGAATACAACCTTTACCTCCTTGGAATCTCCCGCTCGAAGACCTATTAACTGCTCTTCAAAACCTGGAATAAAGGTATTGGAGCCCAGTTCCAACTGGTAGTCTTCACCGGTTCCCCCTTCAAAGGCAGTATCATCAATAAAGCCTGCAAAATCTATAGTAACAGTATCACCTAATTCAGATGGATCCTCAGTTTTCTCAATCAGTTTGGCATAGCGTGAACGCATATCTTCCATTCTGTCGTCTATATCTGCCTCACTGATCTTTTGAATTGGTACGCTTACTTCCAAGCCTTCCATTTTACCAAGAATAACTTCAGGTTTAACAGCAACTTTTACCTTGAATTGTAAAACCTCGCCCGGCTTTATTTCTCCAATATCAAATTCAGGATTGGCAATCGGTTCTATCTCCAAATCAACCAGGGCTTTTTCATAAGCATCGGGAATTACTAATTCCAGTGCATCCTCAAATAATATCTCCTTCCCGTAATGCGCTTCCAAAAATGTCCGGGGTGCTTTACCTTTGCGAAAACCTGGCAAATTAACCTTTTGAACAACTTTTCTATAGGCTTTCTCCAGTCCTTGTTCCAGAGTCTCGGCATCTACCTCCACATCCAGGTAGGCTTCACTATTCTCTATCTTTTCTAACTTGGCGCCCATTTATGCTCCTCCTTGCAATATAATTTCAATTTATTTCCTAACTGCAGCTGCATAGTCAGCAGCCCGATTACAAAAGGCAAAAGACTAAAAATATAACACCCCGGTCAAAGCCGAGGCATAGTCTTTTATGGAGCGGAAGACGAGATTCGAACTCGCGGCCCTCGCCTTGGCAAGGCGATGCTCTACCACTGAGCCACTTCCGCAATCTAGTTCTTCTACTATAAAAGAATAAATAATAATACCCCGTTAAGTCAAGTAAATAAGCAAAAATTTCATATTTTTATAAAAATTTATGCTAGTATCAGCCATTTGCGCCTAATTTGCAATAAACCATAAACTTCAAGTACATATTATGTAACCTTTTTTCATATATAAAATAGAATGTTTATATAAAAACTGAAAGGTATGTGCATTTATGCTTTCTGCAAGCAGATTAATTAGAATTACTCCCCATCTAATGAGTGGTCCTGATGTGCTTGAAGTCCAGGAAAAGCTAGCCAGATTAGGCTATAATCCAGGATCTTTGGACGGCATTTATGGAGAAAAAAGCTGCCAGGCTCTGGAAAAATTCCAGGAAATGCGGGGGTTAAATATCGATGGCATAGTAGGTCCGGATACCTGGCAAGAACTTAACCTTAACCAACGTTCTTTTATTCCCTATAAAAAAAACAAATCCTTATCCGTCCGTCCTATAATCCATGTTCATGTTGATACCCGCATATTGAATTTTACCTCTAACGGTACTATAACAACCTACCCGGTTGCAGTGGGCCGGCCAACCACTCCTACCCCGGTAGGTTCATGGACTATTGTGTTCAAGTCGGTAAACCCGGGAGGACCATTCGGAGCACGCTGGATGAGATTAAGCATACCCTGGGGAGGCTATGGTATCCATGGCACCAATAATCCTGATTCCATTGGCAAAGCTGTCAGCCACGGGTGTATCAGGCTGCATAACCAGGATGTGATTGTTCTCTATGACCTGGTACGGATTGGCACTCCCGTTATTATAACCGGTAAGGTAAGAAAAATACGTAATCTGAGAGTAGGTTTCCGTGGCGAAGACGTAAAGGATGTTCAGCAGCTTCTTTTAGATTTGGGCTACTATCCCTATGCAATAGATGGATTATATGGCAAAACGACCCGTAAGGCAGTTATCAACTTCCAAAAGGATAGTAGATTAACCCCAGATGGAATCGCCGGGAAAAAGACCTGCAAGGCCCTCCAGATTGCCCACGACCTGGCAACTGACAATACTGATCCGTAAAGGACCAGTTTTCAAATTGACATCTTTCAGATATTAATGTTATTATGGATGAGTTCGGGGCGTGGCGCAGCTTGGTAGCGCGTCTGGTTTGGGACCAGAAAGTCGCAGGTTCAAATCCTGTCGCCCCGACCATCTATTGACTAAATTTTTTCCCGGCGGTTTTTCAATTACATAAAAGAAGATATTAAATGAGTCTGACAATAAGTCAGACTCTCATTTTACTGATCGGCTATGCCCCGTTGGTTCGAGAACTTTGCACATCTATCTTATCACCTTTTTTCCACTCTCCTTCGAATAACAAACTGCCATCATTGGAGTAAACCTTCCCGAATCCATCCCGGACACCATTATTATATTCACCTTCATATTGGAGAGTACCATCAGTATAAAACTCTTTAGCTAAGCCATGCTGTTTTCCGTCTTTCCATTCACCTTCATACATGGCACCATTTCGAAAATAGGCCTTACCCTGACCGTGAGGTTTTGAATTTTTGGTTTCCCCATAATAATCAACCTTGGTACGTGGATTTAATAAATAGCCATTAATTTCTTCCATAATACATCCTCCTCTCCTGTCTTTCCATGTACACCTAAATTATACGCTATTTAGCACAATATTTCCATTATGTTGAATAATGATGCTCAGCTTCTTAACCACGCTTTTATCCCGTTATTTTTCAATAACTCGAGTGCCGCATAAGCCTGGGATTGAGGCACCCCCATACGGATCGATCCCTCATTTTCATCCCGGACTCCCATTATTTGAATATCATTGATATTGATATCCGCGTCACCCAATAAAGTTCCCAAAAAGCCAATAATACCTGGCTTATCGGGAATAATAGCCACTATATCCGCACAATGTTGTAAACTGCTGCGAACCAGAGGCATATTCTTCCTGGTCCGCTGAGCAGATGTCAGATATTGATTCAAACTTGTATCGTCATTGTTTGAAATTACATTAAGGTAATTTTCCAATTGGGATATGAAATCACGAATTCCATCTGCTACCGCGGTGCCGTTAAGAAGCAAAATATCCTCCCATAGCTCGGGATTGGAAGCTGCAATTCGAGTAGTATCACGCAATCCCCCCCCAGCCAAATGCAAGTCTTCCAGGTTATGTTCAAGCATATTCATCAGACTTGCCGCTGCAATATGAGGCAGGTGACTAACCTTGCTAACCATCCGGTCATGCTCATCAGAAGATAAAACCATTGGCGTAGCTCCTATATGAGCCAGCAGTTTATATAATATTTCCACTTTTTCAGCATCGGCGGCGGCTGAGGGAGTTAACACATAGACCGCATTTTGCAGGAGATATTTATCAGCCCCGGTTATGCCGCTCCGATCCGAACCTGCTAAAGGGTGTCCGCCAATAAAGGTGATATCAGGGGGCAAATATTTCTCATATTGGTGCATCACCCATGATTTTACGCTGCCTACATCACTAACTATCGTTCCCGGGCTTATTTGTCCCCGAATCCTTATTAATACCTCAGGAATAATCCTAAGTGGAGTAGCAATAAATACTATCGCACAGCCACATAAGTCCTCATCAAGCAAAGGGCGGTTTATGGCTGCCATTTCCATGGCTTTTTTCACAGTTGGGGGGTCAATATCACTACCCAGCACCTCAAAATCAGGCCGGGCATTCTTTAGAGCCATGCCTAATGAAGCTCCAATAACACCCAGGCCGATAATAGCTATTCTCTTCATATCTGCAAACCCTCACAGCCACCATCACTTACTGCCATCTTTACAGCATGAACCTGTTTCATTAGTAATTCAAAGTCATGGGGCGTCAAAGATTGCGGTCCATCCGACCAGGCATCGGCAGGATTGGTGTGTACTTCAACAATAAGTCCGTCACAGCCACAGGCCACAGCCGCCAGAGACATGGGAGAGATTAATTCCCTTTTCCCGGTCCCGTGGCTAGGGTCAACAATAACCGGCAAATGCGAAAGCTGTTTAACCAGGGGAACGGCACTCAGATCCAAGGTATTGCGGGTATAAGTCTCAAATGTACGGATACCCCTTTCACATAAAATCACCTGTTCATTACCGCTGTCCAGTATATACTCGGCAGCCATCAGCCATTCTTCAACAGTAGCTGCCAGACCCCGTTTTAAAAGTATCGGTTTGTTAATCTTGCCGACTTCCTTTAACAGATAGAAATTCTGCATATTGCGTGCTCCAACCTGGACTATATCAACATACTCGGCAACTAAAGGCACAGACTTCTGGTCCATTACCTCAGTCACAATAGGCAGACCCGTAATATCACGGGCTTCCGCCATAATCTTAAGGCCTTCTTCTCCCAAACCTTGGAATGAGTAAGGTGAAGTACGGGGTTTAAAAGCTCCCCCCCGCAACAGTGCAGCACCTCGCTCTTTAACCTCTAAGGCTGTTGTCAGAAACCTTTCTCTGTTTTCAACTGCACAGGGACCTGCAATCACCGGTATGCTTCCATCACCGAAAAAAGCGTTGCCCACCTTAATTACCGTATTCTCATTTTTAAACTCACGGGAAGCCATCTTAAATGGCTTCAGAATTGCCACTACATTTTCAACTCCGGGTAATGCCTCAATAGAGCAAGCTTCCAATCGCTGCTGATCACCCACCGCTCCTAAAATAGTGCGGTTTACTCCTTCCGAGAGATGAACATTGAATCCCGACTTCAAAAGGCGCTCATTAACAGCCTTGATTTGTTCAGGAGTTGCCCCTTTTTTCATAACTACTACCATCCTGCTTTACCTCCTCAATTTTCTGCAGGGTGACGGAAAATAAAAACACCACGAGCAAAGCCCTGGTGTTCGAGAAAGCATTATAAACCCTCCCATCCTGCCGCCCTACTCTTTTAAAAACTTTTTTCAATCTACCATACTACGATTATTATACTAACACAGATATGTAAAATAGCCAAGCAAAACCGGGGAGAAGTCCCCGGTTAGCAAGATAAATAATTCCATTTAATATCTGTTACCTGCCCAGATAATAATAGGTTTTGGAACCAACCACGCCATCTACACCAATTTTAGATGCAGTTTGCAGCGCTTTTACTGCGGCCTCAGTCACAGGGCCAAATTTACCATCTAGAGCCCCGGTATAATATCCAAGCTCTCTGAGCCGCTCTTGCAGGAAATATACGTCATAACCCTGGTTGCGGTCAGTTCTATCCTTCTGCAGAATGCGTCCGCCGTAATTAGTTTCAACATATAACTCGTTAAATGTTTGGCGTCCAACAATCCCATCAACTGTCAGGTCATTATCTCCTTGGAAAAACTTAACCGCTGTATCGGTTTTAGTGCCAAATTGACCATCAGCGGGGTTGCCTAATGCAGCAGCGTATCTTTTTAGATTGCCTGCCAAGCGGTTTTGCAGTATAGTAACATCGTTACCTGTTGAACCATTTCTAAGAGTTCGTGATCCAAATGCATTTGCTCCAGATTGTTGACCGAAATACAGAAACGTATTTCTACCCACAACGCCATCCGCCGTTAATCCAAAATACCTTTGAAACCTCTTAACTGATGCTTGAGTTGAGGCCCCGAATGTCCCATCAACAGTAACCGGGGTTGCTATGGAATCTGGCAGTTTATTCAAAAGCGTCTGCAGAACTCTTACATCATCTCCGCTGCTGTTAATTCTTAAGATACGACTTCCGAAGTAATTAAAAGCCAATATTAAAACCTCCTTATAACTATTTCGTTTTATCATATGAGTTTGGTTTAAATTAGGTTACTAAATAAATCTACTTTGCTAAATATGGGCAGGAAAATACAAGGGCATTATGCCATCTTAGCAAGCTCATATTTGCTTTTCCTATTGGGGAAAATTTTATTAATAGCTTAAAAATTCAACTTGTTCTTGAAATGATCTATTAAAAGAAGTATAATGTTTTTTGCCGGCGGGTGTAGCTCAATGGTAGAGCCCCAGCCTTCCAAGCTGGTTGCGCGGGTTCGATTCCCGCTACCCGCTCCATTTTTTTGTCCCTGTGGCTCAGCTGGATAGAGCAACGGACTTCTAATCCGTAGGTCGGGGGTTCGAATCCCTCCGGGGACGCCATTTATTTATTAAGTCAAGCCTCGCATGGTGGGTGTAGCTCAGCTGGTTAGAGCACCAGATTGTGGCTCTGGGGGCCGTGGGTTCGAGTCCCATCATCCACCCCATATTACCCTTGACAGCCACTTGGGTATCTCGTATACTCAGTAGGATTGGGGTGTAGCCAAGCGGTAAGGCAACGGACTTTGACTCCGTCATTCGTTGGTTCGAATCCAGCCACCCCAGCCAATTTATTACTCTTAAGGGCCATTAGCTCAGTTGGTAGAGCACCTGACTTTTAATCAGGGCGTCCCGCGTTCGAGTCGCGGATGGCTCACCATTGCAAATCAAGAACCCGCAAGCGATTGCGGGTTTTTTTATTTCCAGTATAAAGCGGCTTTTTTGTTAATTAGGTGGCAAACAGGTGGCAAGACCAAATTATCTTTAATTTTTCGAGACTCTTTACCTGATTAATTTGACCTAAGCTAATAACTCTTAATCACAAGGTTGAGGG
>JAQVWS010000022.1 GCA_028709585.1 Syntrophomonas sp.
TTCCATCCTGGGTCCTCTTTTTATATGCCTTAACCGGACATACGGAAACACATACCGGTTTTTCACAGTGATTACAGCTCATAGAAAGAAATACCTCCGGCCTGCCGCTGCTGATTACCCGGCGCCATTTGGCACCTTCGTCCCAATTATTAGTTTTTTTACAGGCGGTTGAACATTTTCGGCAGCCAATACATTTCTGCTGATCATATATGAAACCTAATTGATCAGGGTATTTAGGATCACTTGCATTTTGATTTGCCAGGGTTATAAGTTCGGGCGAAACGCCGACAGCCAAAGTGCCAGCAAATAATGCTCCCATGGTTATAACGCCGCGGCGGTTGACTTTTAATTTATTTAATTTGTCCATTTTAACTCTCCTTTCTCTTGAACGGATATAGTGTTAAAAACATCTTTCCCTTTTAATTCACCTATGGCAATTTCACTGATTCCTCCGGTAATATAACCGGTTATTACCGCAGATACAATAAGGATCGGAAGATAATATAAAACTACCAATTGGCCCAGCAATAAAGAGGCTACGATAATCTGAGTGGTATTATGAACCAGTGCGCCCACAATACTAATCCCTTTTAAACTAAAATATTGGGATAACTGCTGGTAAATTATAAACATAATCAAAGCACTCAGAATTCCCCCACTTATACTAAACGCCAGCATCATTACGCCTCTGGTTAATAAAGCAACCACGATACAGCGAATAATTACAATCCACAAAACATCCGTCAAGGGCAGAAATACCAGGCCAATTAAAGTAATAATACTTGCCAGGCCAAGTTTTACTCCCGGGACGGGTATCAGCACCGGAATAATTGATTCCAGCAAGGATATTAATATGGCATTGGTAACCAAGATAATGATAATTGCATATCTTCTATTTTTACTCATTTTTACCCGCTTTCTAAAGAGACGGACTTTAGAACTCCTGTTTGAATGAGGGTATCCCATAGTGAAATCAATTTCCAATAGGAATACCCTCTAGCGATGGCAGTTATTTGGTTAACAACTGTGACTATTTACCTGTAATTTTAACTTCAATACGGTTATCATAAGCTTTCTTCAGCGCGCCGATAAAATCTCCATGAGAATCTTTCAGACTGATGCTGGCGCCTGAGGATACATCAGCAAGGACTTGCTTTTCTGCATCGGTAAGCTTAGAGTATTTTTCCTGTTCTGAAGGATCAGTTGAATTTGCTTTTAAGGGACGTCCGTTTTTATCAGAAGTATTTTTTGCAAACCATTGTTCAACCTCGGCCACTGTTTTGCCGGTAAAGAACTTCTCGAAGGTTGCATATTGTTCTGATACATTCATTCCATAAGCTTCATCACCGCGCTCCAACTTGGTCTGCCATGCACTTACTTCTTGGGCTGCGGTTTGGTCAGTATTGGCAGGTGCCGTCAAATAACCTGCTTGTCCCGGCCAGCCTGAAAAACGGGGTACATTTTCATGTTCTGTGTCATTGGGGGAGAGTACTTCCAGTACATCATAATGTACACTTAGAATTTTGCCGTCTTTATCAAAGGAGGCATCCGCAACTACAGTACTCAAGGAATAAATCTGTCCGCCAGTAGCATCTTTGCCAGGCCCAACGCGGAAAACAGAGGTTTGTCCTGAACCATTGTAGATAGTAAGCCCCCCAGGCTTTAAGCTCCAACCAACGACAGCCACGATGGCCACCAAGGCCGCGGCTAAGGCAATCCATTTGGTAATCTTCGACATAAATATATCCTCCTTAGTGTGTATTTAATCAATTGCTACTTCAATGCTAATTCTACACTGTGGGAGGATTTTTGATATTCTGATTTATGTCCCGGAACCAGGTATATTTGTCCTTAAACCAGGTTATTCATCCTAACCCAGTACATGGCTGCCTCGGTTCGGTTGGAAACATTTAATTTCTTAAAAATATTGCTAATATAATTGCGAACCGTCTTTTCAGAAATATTTAAGGCTTCAGCAATCTCACAGTTTGACTTTCCCTGACTCAATATTTCCAATATGTCTTTTTCCCTTAAACTTAAATAATTACTTTTGGAAGCTAATTTACTGTCGGGGCTGATAATGCTATTGAAAACACCTTCGGTTACTGAAGCATCCAAAATACAATCACCTGCATGCACTTTAATTATGTTATTAATCAATTCCTGGCTTTCAACACTTTTGAGCAAATATCCATCTGCACCTGCCCGGATGGTTTCAATAACCAAATGTTCCTGGGTATATGCCGTTAATATAATAATTTTGATTTTAGGAAATTGCCGCTTAATCATTAGACACCCATTGATACCATCTCCGTCGGGTAATCGAAAGTCCAGCAGAATTACATCCGGGCAGGTATTACGTATTTTATCCATTGCTTCCTGAAGGTCTTTAGCCTCTCCACAAACAACGAGGCGATCATCTGATTCCAAAATTAGTTTTAAACCATCCCTGACAATATTGTGATCATCTACTATCAATACTTTAATGATATCATTGCTCATTGTAATGCTCCCTCCCAGGGTATTCTCAGTTCAATGCTAGTCCCTTTAGCCAATCTCTCAATTTTCAATAACCCGTTTATCCTTTGAGCTCTTTCGTTCATCGAACGTATACCGAACTGTTCAACATTATTTTCATCATAGGAGATCCCTTTCCCATTATCCGTTATAGTTATATTAATAAAATCATGCCGCCCTTCCAGCAGCACCTGAGCATAATCAGCTTGAGCATGTCTAATAATATTGGTAATTGCTTCCTGAACAATATAATAAATTTGGGTTGTCTTCTCCGGTGATAGGGTGCCCTCTATATAAGGTGAAATTATACACTTTAGTTCTATTTTCACGCCTTGGGTTTCATTGTATCTTTTCACCAATTGTTCCAGGCTATCTTTTAACTCATCTAATGCAATTTCCTCTAAGACATTAACAGATATAAATTCCCTGGTCTTGTTTATGGTCGTAGTAATACTTTCTTTAATTTCTTCTAAAATATCCCCGGCTGAACCTTTGTCCTTGTACTTAGCTAAATACCCAACTTTTAATCCCATTGCATATAATTCCTGAATAATAGTGTCGTGAATTTCCAGCCCTAGTTTTCTTCTCTCTTCAGCGGCTATTCTAAGTTGTTCTAAACGAAACAACCTTTCCTCCTGTTCCCAGCTGAAGGTATCGATCACCTTGATTAATAAATAATTAATGATAAATCCTACTATTGCCTTAAAAGATAAGGTTATATAAATGAAGTACTCTGGAAATGCTTCCTTATTAATAATATTGGCTGGGAAAAAAGCTGCCCGGGAAACTAGTAATCCTTCCACAAAACCGTAGACGATGATGACCCAGGCTAGATTTTTATATCTTTGCGATATTTGCAATGATTTTGTTTTTTCTATTAGTTGGGCATTTAAATATAAAGCCGCGGCCGCTATAGCACAACTGGGAATTGCCATAAAATAACGGATTGCAACCGTGGTAAATATAGTATTGGACAGATGATAATCAACCCCATATATTTTTATTAACCAAGTAAAACATAATAGATACAGACCCAAAATAATAAAAGGAATGGCAGGCCGAAGTCTTTTAAATCTATCCATAAAAGGTAACAAATCCAAACCAAAATAAAAAAGAAAGATAAATGATAAGGCCTTAAGCGTCAGATTAATATAATATATCTCAATATTTATATGGGAATATATTCCGAGCTTTATTATCATGCTAATCCATTCGCTTATACCATGGATAATCCCAAAATAGCCTAAATACTTCATTGACCTTATTAGGGAAATATTCATTACCCGTGAATCCTTTTGCATAATTGCAAAAATACCCATTGTAATCATGGAAAAGCCATAGATGAGATATAATAAGAATTCAATAATGTTCATAATAAAAAGCCGTTTCCTTTTTCAACTATATAAAGTGAAAGTATTAACAAAGCGGTGCTTAAAACAGCGAGCCACTCTGGTTTACCCATTTTGAATCTATATTTAAAAAGCGGTTTCAGGCTCATTTCTTCCACCATACTTTCTACCTCATCCAGCTTATGAAACGAATTAACCAGTGAAGAAACGATGATTCGTGATATGCCATTGAATTTTGATTTTAAGCTGGCCGCATTCCCTCCCATCACGTAACGGGAATCTTCTAAAAAGCGGGTCTTCATATCTTCGCTCGTTCCCTTTAATTGCGTCACGATACACATAATGATTTTTAAAAAATCCTGAACGGGCAGCTTGAGTAACTTTAAGGGAAAAAGGAGTCTATCTAACAAGCTTAAGACCGTTTCCAGGTGAGTAGTGTGGAAATAAAGGATGCTCACATACCAGATAATAAACAATCTAAATAATCTTATATATAATGCCGCATAACCTTGCTGCATAATTAATGCTTCATTCCGGGTTAGATTATAAAGCACACCATTCAATAGTATTCCGAATAAATATGGAATCAAGACAATAATGAAATAGGAGGCGCCGCTGAGTAATAAGGTTCGACAGCTAATCCTGGAGGTCAGCGTAAATAGCATTAAATAAACCAGGAATATTATATAACTCACCTTATTTTCAATATAAAAGGGCAGAATCGCAATGGTTACGGCCAGGAGTAATTTAATAAATCCATCCAGGCTTGTGAAAGTGCTATGGTTTAGTGTTCTGTTCATGGTTTAATCCTTTAGTCATCTAAAATTTTAACAATGGTTCTGCTTGGCAAACAGATAGCCTGGGTGCCAGGTTTGGTGAGGGTGCCTGTTTTTATGCAAATTTTATCCGGACAGTCGGCTTCCAAGAATTTTATGGAACCTTTTTCTGCGAAGATAGTTACGCGGATTCCATCATCAAAGGTGAAATACTGAGGCACTTCTACTTTGTGCAGATCAATCTCCGCTACTTTATTGTTGTCGCGAATTATTACAGCAAAGAGTTGATCATCGGGCGGGTTGTTGGCAGTTCTAGCTATTAGGTAGAATCCGATTATAGCAGCCGTTATAAATAACCCGGCGTACAGTAAAAACAGGTCGCCTTTTTTAAGTTTTTTGATTCTGCTCATATTACAATCCCCCGTTTACTATAGGCTCATAAACATAACCGCTGTTCTCGCCCAGGAATTCAAAACTGTCTCTTAATCCTGCGGTAGCATAGACCTTTTTATCAATGGTAACAAACACCGCCTCAACGCCCCCGTATTGCTGAAGCAGTTCTCGGCCCCGATCAAACCCTAAAATAAAAACGGCTGTATCTAAAGCATCCGCGTCTAACGAAGAATCGGTGATTAGAGTTACACTCATTAAATCAGAGCGGGCCGGATATCCAGTTTGGGGATCCAGGATATGATGATAGCGCTGTCCGTTGCCTATAAAATAACGCTGATCATCTCCAGCGGTTACCACTGCTTTATCCGCAACTTTAACGATGCCCAGGTTTTTACCATTCTCATTTTGGGCTGGCCGGGGATTACGAATGCCAACTTTCCAAGGGCTGCCATCCGGCTTATTGCCCACGGTTACAACATTTCCGCCTAAATTGATAAAAGCAGAATTAACTCCATATTGCTTATAAATCTCAATAACAGCATCCCCTGCGTATCCTTTAGCAATACCTCCAAGATCAACCATTTGCCCTTTTCTTTTGATGCTTACCACATTATTATCAACATCTATATCTTTATAATTTATTAAAGGCAGCAACTTATTCAATTCCTCCGGGGTGGGAACCCGCTCTGCATTTGTTCCTATTCCCCAGGCCTTTACCAGTGGACCCACTGAGATATCAAAAGCCCCCCGGCTAATTGCTGATACCTCCTGTGCTTTGTTAATGATTTTTACTGTCTCGGGATTCAACTCTACTCCCTTAATCCCCGCGTTTAGATTAAGCTTATAAATATCCCCTTGAGTGTCGTTAAAGGTTAACAGAGAATCTAAATAGGTAATTTTATTAGCAGCCTTATCAACCGCAACTTGTCCATTTTTCCCATATACCTTTTGAGAAATAACCGTTCCCATCGCAAAAGAGTCAGCCTCAAATGCTTGATTTTCTATTCTATTCTTTCCGATGCTGCAGCCGGTTAGGATTACCGCTGTGATAACCATGAACAAAGCCAATCCAATGATTCCCGGAGCATGTCTTTTATACAGCACGTTCAGCCCTTCTTGCTTTAAAAGTTATAGCTGGCCATTAAGCTGGTGGCTTCGGCAGCCTCAGATCTCAGCCTATTTATTATCGACTGCAACAAGGGTACAACAGCCCTTGTTGGTTGATAATAGTATGGTGCTGGTATTTGCTTTATATGCAATTGTAACCGGGCATTGAAGATTTACCGGCAGATACTATGATAGAATAGTAAAGATGTATAAAACTTGCGAACCGGGGAAGAGAACTGGATAATTATCCGGTTCCACAAGAAAACATGGAGATTGGTGAGCGAAAAATGATTGTTTTGCAAATGCATAAAGTCAGCCAATCCTTTGCTGATAAGGAAGTTCTAAAAGAGGTAAGCCTGTGGGTACAGGAAAAAGAACGGATAGGGCTGGTGGGCGTTAATGGCTCAGGAAAAACTACCTTGCTACGGTGTTTGACCGGTGAATTGCAGCCGGATGCAGGGGAAATAATCCGTTCATCCTCCCTGTCCTGGGGGTGTCTGGAGCAGATGTCAGAAATCCTGCCGGGCATCACCGCCTGGGATGCCATAATGGAGTGTTTCACCGACCTTATTGAGAAACGGCAGTTGATGCGAGAATTGGAAGAAAAAATGGCTGCGGGGGGCTCAGATCTGCCCAAGGTTATGGAGCGATATGCCCGCATAAGCGAAGAATATGAGCGGGCTGACGGCTATGCGTGTGAGAACACTGCCCGGCGAATTCTGACCGGACTTGGTTTTACCAGCCAGGATTATCAAAAGCCAATGTCTGCCTTTAGCGGAGGTCAGAAGACCCGTTTGAACATAGGGAGGCTTCTGGCGCTGGCTCCGGACCTACTGCTCCTGGATGAACCTACCAATCACATGGACATGGACTCGGTGGAATGGCTGGAAGATTACATAAAGGCCTATGCGGGTACGGTGCTGGTTGTTTCCCATGACCGGATGTTTCTGGACCGGGTTACAACACGCATAATCGAACTGCGAAGGGGGGAATTGAAGTCCTACCCTGGAAACTATGGTAATTATATTAAGAAAAAAGCTGAAGACGAATTGGCAGAAGAGCGTGCCTATCAGAAGCAACAGATATATATCCAAAAGACTGAAGAATATATCAGGCGATTTAAGGCGGGGATTAAATCCAAACAGGCCCGAGGTCGACAATCTCAGCTGAACCGGTTATCACGTCTAAATGCTCCTATGGGCGAGCAAGGGGTAGGCATGCAGGTTATAAAAATGAATCGTGCCAGTGGCAATGATGTGTTAATCGTGAATGGCTTGGCCAAATCATATCAGGGCCGGGAGGTTCTGAATAATGTACAATTTAGACTTAATAAGGGTGATAAAGTAGCACTTATTGGACCCAATGGAGTCGGCAAGACCACCTTGCTGAAGATAATCAGCGGACAGATAGATGCTGATCAAGGAGAAATATTACTGGGAAAACAGGTGGAGATGGCCTATTTTACTCAGGAATTTGAATATATGGAGCCTAAAAACACCGTACTGGAAGAAATATTATTTAATTTTGACCTGACCATAGAAGAAGCACGCACTATGCTGGGAGGTATGCTTTTCAGCGAGGATGATGTTTTCAAGCTGGTAGGAGATTTAAGCGGCGGCGAAAGAGGGCGGCTGGCTTTTCTGAAAATAATCCTGTCCGGAGCTAACTTTTTATTGCTGGATGAGCCTACTAATCATTTGGATATTGCCAGCCGGCAGATAGTAGAAAAGGTATTGGCTGATTTTGAGGGTACGATTTTAGTTGTTTCTCATGACCGCTATTTTATAGACCAGGTAGCGGACCGGGTTTTGGCTATCGAAGAAGGTAAGTCAGAATACTACTGGGGAAACTACAGCTACTACCAGGGGAAAAAACAGGAAATCTCCAATAACCTTCAAGCTATGAAGCGGGAAAGCAAAGAGAAAAACACCCGCCCCGATCTGCAATTGCGGGCAGCAGAAAAAGAGCGCCAAAAGAATAGACGCCGTTTGGATGAAAAACGGGCTGTTTTGGAAACCGGTATAATGGATAAAGAAAAGCGTAAAAGCGAACTGGAAGGTTTGTTAGCCGATCCGGCTACTTATAATAATGAAGACAAGGCCCGCGATTATGCTACAGAGTATCGGCAGCTTGAACAAACATTAGACATGGCCTACGATGAATGGGAAAGGGTTAATGTGGAATTGGAACAACTGGGCTAGAAAGGGATAGCCGCCTTTACGGATTTATCCCGTTTATTGCTCTAATTCTATGCCCACCATCTTCATAAGGTATTGGGCATTGGTTGTAGTGCAGCGGCCGGGCCTGATTCTATAATCGAATTCTATTTTATTGCCGGAATAGGTCTCCGTGAAATGATAATTTACTACTCTGCCGTTGCTAGAGTTTTCCAGAGCGCACAATTCAAAATCATGGGTTGAGATTAGACCGATCACCCAACTTTTATTCAGATTAACAAGTACATTTCTGGCTCCGACGATGCGATCGTTTGAGTTTGTGCCTCTAAATACCTCATCCAGCAGGAAAATCATAGGCTTTTCTTTTTGCGAATAATCGATAATGGTTTTAATCCGTAACAACTCAGCATAGAATGTGGATATGCCGCTGCTTAGATCATCTGTGATGCGCATTGAAGTAAAAATGTCCATAAGAGAGCATTTGAGCTCCCGAGCGCATACTGGAGCCCCGGCATAGGCCAGAACCAGGTTAATCCCAACCGTTCTTAAAAGCGTAGTTTTGCCCGACATATTTGAGCCGGTTATGATGCCCACCTGCTGATCTAATACAAAATCATTGGTTATACGCTTCTGCTTACTGATTAATGGATGTCCTAAAGCCTGCGCAGAAAATAAGGGCTCTCTCTCCAGTATTTGCGGGAAAGCCCATTGGGGGTTTAACTGGGCGATTAAGGACAGACTTGATAAGGCCTCAAACCAGCTTAATGTATCTAGCCAATGCCGCAATGATTGGCCTGATTTTTCTTTCCAGTTCTCCAAAGCCAATACGCAATGCAAGTCCCATAAAAGAACAAAATTGAATACAAAATGAACGATAGGATTAGCCCGAAGTGCAATAGCGCCGACGATAGAATCCAGTTTATTAATCTGTTGCGAGGCTGGTTCATTAGCTTGAAATAGAGAGGATTGCAGCGATGCTAAATATGCATCATTAAAGCGCTCTTTTTCAATTATTTCTAATATGCGTTGATAGATGCCCACATTTGTCCGGTATGTATATACGGTACCCAATGCTTTGTTAATCTGTTTGAATAATAATATGATAATCAATGATTGCAGAGATAGAAATGATAAGAAAAAATATATTGAAATTGATCCGGTAAAATACCAGACGAGAAAAGAAAGTATTGTTAATAGCGGCAGACACCAAATAGTAGCTTTAAGCCAGTTCTGACTGAAAAGCGCTGATGTGTCTTCCGCATAACCCAGCATATACTCAGGGTTATTCTTTAGTTTAGGGCCTCCCATCCCTTCGCATTGCAGTGTTTGGCAGAACTCCAATTTGGAAGCAAGTTCTTTTACCGCCTCCTGTCTCTGCTTGACCAAATCCCTATTCATATCCGGATTCTCAAGCAGGCTTCGCAATATTTCTTTTCCGCCATAGGTGTTGCAGGTATTTATCCATTGAAACAAAGATGCGCGGCCAAAGATATCTAAATCTTCCGTATAGCTGTGAGCGGGGTTTATAAACTCTGCACCGTCATCAGCAAAGTCTTCCCAATTGCCATCCATCCTGAGCAAACATTTTTCATTGATTTCTGCCATATTGCGGTATCGATTTGTTTCATTAATTATTTTGTCATGCTTAACCACTAAAAATAAGAAAATGACCAGAGTACAGAGAAGAAGACCATATCCATAAAGGTTGGGTTCAAATCTGGTAAAAGCATAATAAGTTAAAGCAGAGCCACCTAATAAAATAAATAACCTCAGATTACTCAATTTCGAGGAGTAACTTTCCGACTTTAGATATTCAGATCTATTTTCCTCTACACGTTTAGAATAATTATTATATAGGTCCACACATATTCCTCCTGGAGATATAACTGGTTTCGACCGTAGTTTTCATTGAGATTTTATTACTGTTCATTATAACAAAGCTTTGCAAGTAAGCAAGGGAACGGGGTAGGCAAGTAGGCAAGGGTAGGCAAGGGGACGGTTCTTTTGCCCGCAGGGTCATTTTTAGTATCATCAATATATAAGGACGATGATTATTAATGACCAGACAGGCACGTAAAATAAGTAATACCGGAACTTATCACGACATAATGTGCGGCAATGAAAGGAAAGATATCTTTGAAAACAGAGATGATAAGCAGCAGAACCGTCACCTTGCTTCCGGCGATTCTACTGGGAACAACAAAAGCACAGTTGAACGGCAGAAATAAATGCAGGCAAAAGAACCGTCCCCTTGAACCGCCCTTGAATAAGTTTTATAAAAACCTTAGTTTATGGGATAATGCCAATAAGGGTATTAAGCTGTATTAAAAATAATTAATAAATTGGTAGGTACTTAATGGATTTTTTGCCGATAAATAAAACTGATCTTAAAGCAAGAGGCTGGGATGAGCTGGATGTTATTATTGTCAGCGCAGATGCGTATGTTGACCATCCTGCCTGGGCGGCTGCTATACTCGGACGATATTTGGAGCATTATGGCTACCGGGTAGGTATTATTGCCCAACCAGATTGGCGTAACCTGGATGACATAAAAAGTCTGGGGCAGCCGCGCCTGTTTTTCGCAATTTCCGGCGGCAACATGGACAGTATGGTTAATCACTATACTGCTGACAAGAAAAGACGCCGTGAGGATATGTATTCGCCCGGAGGGAAAACCGGGCTTAGGCCTGATCGGCCCACCATTGTATATAGTAATCTGGTGCGTCAGGCTTATCCGGGCGTACCGGTAGTTATTGGCGGAGTAGAAGCCAGCATGCGCCGTTTAGCCCACTATGATTACTGGGGCGACCGAGTGCGTCGTTCGATTCTGCTGGACAGCAGAGCTGATCTGCTGGTTTATGGCATGGGTGAGCACAATCTTTTGGAGATAGCCCGCAGACTGAAGGGTGGTCAAGATATAGCTTATCTGCGCAACCTGCGCGGAACATGTTATCTTTCCCTCAACATGCCGGAAAATGCCTTAGTGTTGCCATCATTTGAAGAGGTAGAAAGAGATGGAAAAGATTTTGCCCGTGCTACCAAGATGATTCAGGAGGAGATAAACCCATACTCAGCACGACCGCTGGTTCAGAAGCATGGAGAACGCTGGTTGGTGCAAAACCCGCCTTCTCTGCCGCTCTCATCCCAGCAGCTGGATGAAATATATGAATTATCCTTTGCGCGCCGCAGTCATCCCAGCTATGAAGCTTGGGGTGGAGTGCCAGGGCTTAGACCGGTACAGTTTTCTATAGTTACCCACCGGGGTTGTTTTGGAGGCTGTGCATTTTGCTCCTTGGGGCAACATCAGGGCAAATTTATTCAGAACCGCAGCCTGCTTTCGGTTGTCAACGAAGCTCGCAGCCTGACGGTTCATCCTGATTTTAAAGGCACCATTCCTGATGTAGGCG
Organism: Syntrophomonas sp.; assembly: GCA_028709585.1. Lineage (GTDB taxonomy): Bacteria > Bacillota > Syntrophomonadia > Syntrophomonadales > Syntrophomonadaceae > PHAA01. The sequence continues at coordinate 11,727 of JAQVWS010000022.1, forward strand.
CACCTTCAGCCAATATGTATGGACTAAAAGGATTTGACGAAAAACTATGCCGGCAGTGTAAACGTTCTAGCTGCCTAATTCCTAAGGTTTGTGAGAATCTTGATACTGACCATATGCCATCGGTGGAGTTATGGCAAAAATTACGCGCAATTAAGGGAATTAAGCATTGCTTTGTGTCATCCGGGGTACGCTATGATTTGGTTTTAAGGGATACCTCCCGCAGGTATTTACGAGATTTATGCAATTACCATGTTAGCGGTCAATTAAAGATAGCTCCTGAACACGTAGCCGAAAAGGTTACCCGTAATATGCATAAACCCGGTAAATCAGAGTATTTAAGATTCATACAAGCATTTAAAGAAATCAACCAGGTGCTGGACAAGGATCAATACTTGATACCCTATTTTATTTCTGCCCATCCAGGCTGTGATTTGCAGGATACGCTTGAATTAGCGGAGTTTGTGCGGGACAACTTACAGTACTATCCCGAGCAGGTTCAGAACTTTACCCCGACGCCCATGACCGCATCTACCTGTATGTACTATACTGGAATCAATCCTTATAATGGCAAGAAGATCTATGTGCCCAGTGGGGAGAAGGAACGCAGATGGCAAAGGGCTTTACTGCAATATCGCAATAAGAAAAACCAGGACCTGGTGCGGGAAGCATTACAAGCGTGCGGCCGTGAAGATATGATTGGCGCAGGTTCGTTATGTCTGGTAAAAGAGAAGCGAATAACTGAAAGAAAGACCGGTAATAAGCCGGTTAAAAAACGTTAAACAAGGGAGTTGTGCCAGTGAACCCTATTGATTCTGAAAAAATAATATTGGTCGGACTGAAGTTGAAAAAGGCTAATGAATTTAATTTCCAGAGCTCCTTTGAGGAACTGCGGGGATTGGCGGAGGCTGCCGGAGGAGAAGTTATTGCTACGCTGGTACAATCCAAAGATCGTCCCAGCCCATCTACATACATCGGCAAAGGAAAAATAGAGGAATTATCCCATCTGATAACGGAATTAGAGCCGGATCTGGTCATTTTCGACAATGAATTGTCACCGGTTCAGCTGCGTAATCTGGAGCAGGTGGTTGACACCAGGATTATCGACCGCACTATGCTGATCCTGGACATTTTCAGCCAGCGGGCCAGGTCCAAGGAAGGTATTTTACAGGTTGAACTTGCCCGCCTGGAGTACCGTCTGCCCAGGCTCACAGGACGGGGAGCAGAGATGAGCCGCATAGGCGGGGGGATTGGAGCCAGAGGAGCCGGGGAACAAAAATTGGAATTGGATAAGAGACGTATTCGTAATAACATCTTGGATATTAAAAAGCAGATGCAAAAAATTCAGAATACACGCCAATTGCATCGTAAACAGCGCCAAAAGGCTGGATTAAAAACGGTTTCACTGGTGGGGTATACCAATGCCGGCAAATCGTCGCTCTTTAATGCCCTGTGCAGCAGGGCTCATCGTAGCGGAAAGGAACAGACAGAAGCTAATGAACGGCTTTTTCAAACCTTGGATACTACTACTCGCAAGATAATACTGCCTTCTCAGGCAGAGGTTCTTATTACCGATACGGTAGGGTTTATTCAGAATCTGCCCTATCACCTGGTGGCAGCATTTCGTTCTACTCTGGAAGAAGCTGCAGATGCTGATGTATTGCTACATGTTGTCGATGTATCTGACCCGGATCATCTTGATAAGATGGAAGTAGTTGAAAAGCTTCTGCAAGAATTGGGAGCATTAAAGCATAAAATAATTATAGTATTCAATAAATCTGACCGCCTGGCTTATATTCCCAATAATCATAGCAACGGTTATTTTATCTCAGCCCAAGATGGAACCGGTATAGAGACATTATTGCAAATACTTGAGCAAAAGATAACGGAATGGTGATTTAGAGCCATTTACTAAAATACGGATAGACAGGTTTCTGCATGGAGAGTAGAATTAATTGACATAAATATAGAATTTTTGACTGGAGAGGTTATTGGGGATGGCTTTTATTAAAAGTAAAATCAAAACGTTAGCTATGTTTAGCATAGTTTTTATTACTATGGCAGGTATTGGGGTATTTTTGGGCGGGCATCTAGAAAATCTATTCTTTGAGTCGGTGGAATCCAAAAACCTTAAAGGCAAGTCTATCAATATCCTGTTTATGGGCATTGATGCCAGGGATGCCAAAACTAATTCGCGCAGTGATACTATGATTGTAGCCAGTATAGATACCAATTCGAAAAAGATGGCTTTGGTTTCTATTCCCCGTGATACTAGAATCAAGAACTCTGCGGGTAAATATGACAAGATAAATAGTGTCAATTTTATTAACGGTCCTGAGGCAGCCTGCAAACAGGTAGCTAACTTGCTTAATATCCCGGTTAGCTATTATGTGATAACTAATTTTGCCGGCTTTGGCGAGATTGTTGATGCTCTGGGCGGGGTGCATATCTATGTTCCACCTGGCATGAAGCATACTGATCCCATAAACCCGGAATTGGCGTTCAATATTCCAGCGGGAAACCAGTATCTGAATGGCAAGCAGGCGTTGGGATTTGTTCGTTATCGGGGAGGCCCGACAGCCGATATAGGCAGAACCGAGAATCAGCAGAAGTTTATTAAGGCCCTGGCGGAGGAAGTTTTGCAGAGCAAAACAATACTAAAGCTGCCTGAGCTTATTCCTCAGATAAATAAAAATGTGCGCACCAATCTTCCAATAAAAGATTTGGCTTACCTGGGTAATATGGCGAAAGATATAGATTTGGCAAATCTCTCCACTCAAACCCTGCCCGGCTATTTCTTGCATGATAGCAATACAGGGGTTAGCTATTGGGAAGCTGATAAGAAAGTTGCCAGCATTCTTATTGAATCCCTGTTGAAAGGTGAAACCTTCAAGGTGGTCATGGAGACGCCAGCATCCCTGATTCCCAAAAAAAGTGTTGTATCAGCAGCCCAATCACAGGATAACCCCAAATCTTCTTCGGGAGAGGCAGGCTTTACAGAAACCGGCTCCGAAACAGATGAACCAGATAATTCGGTTAATAGGGATGATGATAAATCATCTGCATCCGCAAACGAAAGCAAAAAGGATGCAGATTCAGGCCAGACCCTGAACCCAAAACTGCCTGAGAATGAATCTGTGCCTGAAACTTCGGCCCCGACCAAATCCTATGACCAAAACCAGGATAAAACAAAGCCGGGAACAGATCTTGAATCAGAAACAAAACCAATTAATAAAAAACCCCAACCGCTGGTACTTAATTAAAGAAGTTCAGGCCGATAAGCTTTTCAGAGCACATTATAAATGTTTTGATTTGGAGCGGTATAATATGGCTTACCGATTGAGCAGCTAATTAATAATAACCAGGATGAGGTTTATTAATTGTTTTGTTGATAGCAGGCCAGTATTTCACCATAGTATATTACATGGAAATCATTATCCGCATAGAATTTATCATGAATGGACTTATCCAGTTTATCTGGTTCCATAGCATGTTTAAACAGCAGTTTACATTCAAAAATATAATCGCATTCCTTGATAACTGGACTGGCGATGGATTTTGCTGTCTGAACCGTCAAATCACATTCCTTAAATTTGTCCATATCCCGGCCTGATTTGGTGCCCGCAACAGCCAAAGGTTTTTTTAATCCACCCAAGGCGGGTACGCTTACCGAAAAATCCAGGGCTTTTTCGATTAAATCATGGGTATAGCGGGAGTAGCGAACCATAACCATTAGAACCGGTCTGGCCCACACATAACCGATACTGCCCCAGCCAATTGTCATCGTATTCAGTCTCTCGCCTTCCTTTACGGTAAGAAAAGCCCCCTTGGGTAACTGCTCAAGGAACTGCCGGGAGTATTCCTTATAATTAATTTTTTGCGGCATGTTAAAACTCCTTCCTTTAATCGAGGTAATTATTAACACCAGATGAACGTAAATTCATTTATTTAAAGTATATAACATCAAGGCAATACTTAGCATTGTTTCTTATATTAACAGGATAATGAGAAAAGAGCTGAATAATAAATATTACCTCAGCCAGGATTCTAATCTAAAAAGCCCTTTAACGGCCAAGGCAGACAGCTTTATCTGCTGTCTGCCTTTTAAAAACAATGATTAATATTGACCTATTTATAAGGACATATCTTTTTCCTCTACTAATTCTATTCTTTCACCATCCGGGCCGGTGAAAAAAATTATCTTTTTACCGTTCATAGCATCGCGCGGCTTATCGGTAAGGAATGCTATTCCTTTCTCTTTCAATTCTGCAATGACTGCGTGTATATCCGACACTGCAAAGGCCAGGTGATCCAAGGCTCCAGCTTCACGTATTGATGAGGGTGTTTCCAGATATTCCAGGAGTTCGATAGTCAAAGATCCTGATTGCAGGTTTACAACTTCCAGTTGTTCATTGGCCATTGTGCCTGTAATAGTGCAACCTAGGTTTTCACAATAAAACCTGGCGGAAAGCTCGCAGTTTTTTACTATAATACCCAGGTGAGAGAGAGCAATCATTTCTTATCCATCCTTTTCTTATGTAATTGGCTAAAGAGAGCTGGTTTTACAGGTCATAATAAAGCTCAAATTCCATGGGATGGGGCAAAGTATTCACCCTTTGAGCTTCTTTACGCTTAGCAGCAATCCAGATATCGATCAGGCGTTGGGGGAAAACATTGCCCTGCAACAAGAAATCATGATCTTTTTCTAATTCATCCAGGGCTTGATCCAGTGAAGTGGGCAACCCTTTTATTTTGGCTCGCTCTTCCGGTGCCAGGTTATACAGGTTAACATCATAGGGCCCAAATCCTTCAGCAGTGGGATCTATCTTATTTATTATCCCGTCAATTCCTGCCATTAACATTGCTGAGAAGGCCAGGTAAGGATTGCAGGTGCCATCGGCGGAACGGAATTCGAAACGTTTTGCAGCCGGACTCTTGGCATAGGCAGGGACTCTTATTACTGCGCTGCGGTTAGCGGTTGCAAAGCATAGATTCACAGGAGCCTCATAACCCGGTACCAGACGCTTGTAGGAATTGGTGCTGGGATTAGTAAAGGCCAGCATTGCAGGAGCATGCTTTAATAGTCCACCTATAAAATAGAGAGCGGTCATACTGAGTCCCGAATAACCCTTCTCATCATAAAATAGAGGTTCCCCATCTTTAAACAGGTGCATATGCACGTGCAGACCGTTTCCGGCTTCGCCATAAATGGGTTTGGGCATAAAGGTAACGGTTTTGCCTTCCTGGAAAGCCATATTTTTAATTAAATACTTGGCCAGCATAGTCTTATCAGCCATATCCAGCATATTGCTGAATTCAACTTCTATTTCCATTTGCCCCGGACCGCCTACTTCATGATGATGGTACTTGACCGGGATGTTGTTTTCCTCCATCAGCAAACACATGCGGGCTCTTAAATCATTATTAACATCCATGGGCGGCGTCATGTGATAACCACCCTTAAGGGGTATTTTATAACCTAGATTCTGGAACTCATTTTCACCGCTGTTCCAGATTGCCTGGTCGGTATCAATGGTGAAACTGGATTTCTGGGGTAAACTTTCGTAGCTTACATGGTCAAAGATATGGAATTCGAATTCAGGACCAATTCTCATTTCATCAGCAATACCGGCGGATTTCATGTATTCTTCAGCTTTAAAAGCAATGGAGCGAGGATCTTGATCAAAGCGGTAGTTTTCTGGTTCAGCAATTACGAAAACATCGCCTATCATACTTAAGGTAGGAACATCGGAAAAGGGGTCAAGTGCAGCAGTGCTAATATCAGGAATAAAAACCATATCACTTTTTTCTACCGGGGCAAATCCGTAGTTTGATCCGTCAAAACCTATTCCGTATTTAAGGGTATCAAGATTAAACCTTCCCACAGGTAGACCTAAGTGGCGCCATCTTCCAAATAGATCGATCATCTTAAAATCGATCATTTTAACATTATTTTTTGTGCAGTAATCCATTACTTCATTGTAATTGGTAAACAAACACGACTCCTCCTAACTCTTATTTGTATGACGTGAAAATTATAGCAGAGTAGCGATATTCAGTAAAGCATTTTGCATACGGGATATATATACTTTATGGTATACCGTTATGCAGAAAAACTTGCATAAAAACTATTATAATTATAACAAAAATAACGATGTGATTTAAAAACTGCCACATTTTATTTTCCATAAAAAGTAGTATAGAATAAACCCATAACTGAAAAGATTAGAATGAGTAATTATAATAGGAGGTCGAATTTTGGCAACAGCAAATACAATTAAAAAGAGGGAAGAGATTGCCAGCGAGTATAAATGGCAGCTGGAGGATATTTATGCTAATGAAAAATTATGGGAAGAGGATTTCAGCCTTATTAAGAAGCTGACGGAAGAGCTGGAAAGGTTAAAAGGAACCATGTCCGGTTCTGCTGAGGCTTTGCTGAAGGTATTGCAGCTAAGTGATGAATTGGGACGAAAAACGGAAAAAATATATGTGTATGCCAGGATGCGGCGCGATGAGAATAATGCGAGTTCCCGCTACCAGGCGCTTTTTGATAGAGCTGAGGGCTTAAGCATACAGGTGGGAAGTGCAACTGCTTTTATTGTTCCTGAGATTCTATTGATATCTGAGCCGGATTTAAAAATGTTCATGGAACAAAATCAGGATTTAGCAATTTACAGACATTTAATCCAAGAAATAGTCCGTCAGAAGGAGCATATACTATCACCGGAAGGGGAAAAACTGTTGGCCATGACAGCGGATCTATCCATAGCTTCCGGTAATATTTTCACTATGTTAAACAATGCCGATATTAAGTTTCCGGTTATTAAAGATGAATCAGGGCATGAAGTGGAGCTAACCAAAGGCAGATACAGCGGTTTTATGGAAAGCTCAGATCGGCGGGTTCGTCAGGACGCTTTTGAGGGTCTGTATGATTCGTATGGAAAACTTATTAATACCTTGGGTGCCAGCCTGAGTTCCAGTGTGAAGAAAGATATTTTCTACGCGCGGGTCAGAAAATACAATTCCGCCCGGGAAGCTTCCCTGGATCAGGATAACGTACCGGCAGAGGTCTATGATCGTCTTATTGAATCTGTTCATCAGCATCTTGAATATATGTATCGCTATATGACTATTCGCAAGAAAATACTGAAAGTAGACGAACTGCATTTCTATGATATATACACGCCTCTGATTCCGGAATATAAAATGGAGATACCTTACGCCAAGGCAAAGGAGACAGTGCTTGAAGCCCTTAAACCGCTGGGAGCCGATTACATCGCTCGCTTGCAAGAGGGTTTCGGTAATGGATGGATCGATGTTTATGAAAACGAAGGCAAGACCAGCGGCGCCTATTCCTGGGGTACTTATGATACCAATCCCTACGTCTTATTGAACTATGACAACAAACTGGATGACATGTTTACCTTGGCACATGAAATGGGACATTCATTGCACAGCTGGTATTCAAATCATACGCAGCCTTTTGTTTACAGCCAATATTCAATATTTGTCGCCGAAGTTGCTTCCACAGTAAATGAATCGCTGCTTATAGATTATCTATTGAATAACAGTCAAGATAAACAGGAGAAGATTTATATTATTAACCACTATTTGGAACAGTTCCGGGGGACAGTATATAGGCAAACCATGTTTGCCGAGTTTGAAAAGATAATCCACGCACACGCTGAAAAAGGAGAGGCACTAACTCCTGAATTTTTAAAACAAAGCTACCGGGAGCTAAACGGCCAGTATTATGGCCCGGATATAGTGCTTGACGAGGAGATTGAATTGGAATGGGCAAGAATACCACATTTCTATTCAGCCTTCTACGTATATAAATATGCCACGGGTTTTTCCACTGCAACTGCCTTGAAGGAACAGATATTAAATGAAGGCCAGCCAGCTGTTGACCGCTACCTGAATTTCCTGAAATCAGGCAGCTCCGACTATCCTATAAACCTGCTTAAAAATGCCGGCGTTGATTTATTAACCCCTGAGCCTGTCAGCAACGCATTGCAGTATTTTGGCAAGCTGTTGGATGAATTGGAAAAAATGCTGTCATAAGGCAAGTGAGGGCAAGGAGGGCAAGGGGACGGTTCTCTTGCCCGCATTTATTTCTGCCGTTCAATTGTGAATTCCAGTTATAGAACAAAGCAAACGAACCGTTAACTCTTCATCATTTTCGCCAAATTATCATTATAAGTATTTAATAATAAATGTACATGATTATCCATTAGACAAATAAGCGTACAACATGAAACTTGATTCCTTTTTGTTGGATTTAATACCCTCCAAGAACCGATGCTTATCATTTCTGTCTGCAAAGAATTTTTCCTTTCATTGCTGCGCATTATTACATGATAAATTCCGGTATTACTCATTTTACTGCCTGTCTAATTATTAATAATCACCGTCCTTATATATTGATAATACTAAAAAATGACTCTGCGGGCACGAGAACCGTCCCCTTGCCTCCCTTGCCTAGGGATAATATGAAAATTGAATAAAAAATACTATAATGCCGCCAAATTGAGCATAACTATATAGAAAGTTATGCTAAAGATTGGAGGTTTAATTATTTGACACACATTAATAGCGAGGCAGCTTTTGAGAATAAAATGAAAAGCATTACTCCTTTTCTAGATGAATATGTAAATTATAACCTGGTTATCGGCATACCCTTTGATAGCCAAAGTGATGGGATAGCAGCTACTCTTAAGTCAGTAGATGAAGTTTTACAGAGCTGGATTGGCAGGAGGCAGTTAATTGTATGTGCTGGAGATTATAATGCAGAGCATATTATGCATCAAATCCAGGGTCTACAACTGAAACATTCGCATATTGAATTCTTAATGCCTATCGAAGCCAGCGGCCGGGGTATGAGCATCCATGCATTTCTGGATATTGCAAAGAAATTGGAAGCAGATTTACTTATTTTCAATGCCCATATGGGTACTGAAGAAGGTTCGGGAATTGATATTAGCTGGCTGGAAAGCCTGCTGACTCCTATTCAGGGCAATTATGATATGGTGCTGGGTAGCTTACGGAGCAATTTTGGCATTGACAGCATAGCTTATCAGTTTGCAGTGCCAATTCTTGAATCCTTTTATGGCAGTCGGGTAGGTGATCCCCTGGGAGGAATATATGCGATCTCCCATGACTTTATTGAAGAATTGGCAGGCGAAGCCAAATTCTGGGCAGGAACTATAAATGGTTTTGGTATAGATTTTTGGCTAATTACGAGGGCACTAGCCTGGAATAAGGAAATATGCGAAGTCAATCTGGGAGGTTTGGTTGCAAGCTATAACCTGGATCGAAGAAACCAGATTTTTCATGAAATGGCTCTGACCATCTTTGAAAGCATTCGGCGAGATAGTGCGATATGGCTTAAAGATCGATTGCTGATAAAAGTTGCCGATGTGCTTACCCATAGTTATGTGGAAAGACCTGATATAATCCAATATCCGCTCCATGATCTGCTGGATAGATTCAAGAAGATAAATACTGAATTATTTCCAATTATTGAGCGTAATTTCTCACCGGATATGATAAAGGAAATTAAGCGCATTTCTGAACTTGAATCGATGCAATTCTCAATGAGCAATGAAGTATGGGTTTCCAGCATCTTTAATCTGCTGCTTAGCTATGTGTTTGATGGAGAAGACATGCAAAAGGGATCTTTACAGGTCTTAACAGCTATATATAATGGCAGAGTGGCTAGTTATGCGGTTGAGATGAAAGATTTCAGTGAGATGATAAAGAATTTTTCTGAGCAGGAACATAATAATCTGATGGTTAATAAGACCGAATCTATTCTCCAAAACCTTAAGAAAGAATTTTGGCGCCAGAAACCGAATTTTAATGAGAGGTGGCTAAATAAGACAGATCAGGTCAGACCCCCTCTGATACCACTGGGATATATGGAGTATATTCCCGGTAAACCTGTAGTAGTGCCTAAAATAATGGTTGGTAAAGATAAAGTGATAGTTCACGCGGACAATGTTTTTAAGAAACTGCGCCATCAATATGAAGATAAATTCAACCAGTTTATGGTGGACGGTCTGGGGCTGTCAGAAAAGGCAAATTCTGCTGCTATAATTACGGCCGTCGGTAAGTTTATGGATGAAGCGGAGAGATCTCTGGATGAATTGCTGCCGGGAAGTTTATTTGCTGTTGAAGGGCTGGAACAGTTTGTCAACGGATTGTTTAAATTAATACCTCATCAACTTATGTTTAATGTGAGTTCTGATGTATTAAGGGAGATGTTAATCCGGTTTCCGCCTGTTAATTTGATGATTCCTTTGGGCTACTATAAACCTGCGGAGCTAATAAAAAATATGGATGTTAGAGACGCGGTTACCTTGGCTAACCTGGTGGAAAGCAGGAGTTATTCAGACCGTGATTTAAACTGGCTGTTTGATGAGATTAAACCGGCAAATTTTGAACTGGTTGATATTAAACCTTTGGTAATTAGCAATTATCTGCCTTTCGCTTCGATATTCCACACTAAAATATCCGATTTAAACAAGATTACAGCGCGGATTACAATTAAGCCTTTGGATAAAGGCAAAGGTGGAAGATATCCCAAACTAAACTATTTCATTTCAATTGCCCGGCGTCTGGGGGTAGCTGAACAGTATTCACAGATGTATAGACAAAATGTATCCGAAAGAAAGAATATTGGCGCTAAAATCCGTAATTCACTCCTGGGCGTGCGCAGGGGAGATGAATTTTCCGCCAATGTTATATTTGAAAATGCCAACCACCGTGCGTTGGTAAAATATATTGAAAAGATTGCCGCCAAGCTTAAGGCTGAAGGGAAGCATGAAACAGCCAGAATATTCACGTTAATGACAGATGGATATGGCCTTAGTCAGGTTTTGGAAAATGGAACCTTTTTAACCTGTACTGCATGGAGTTGGGCCAGCTACTCCTTTAAGGGAGGATTAAAAATGCCGCCTGCCCTTTCTACAAGTGTGGAAGGAAGGTGGTTTAATCATGATTTTTTAGAAGCGTTATATACGGAGATGGGTTACGATCAAGCAGAAATAATGCAAAACACATTTCGTTTAATACAGGCCGGCAAAGGCAGTCAAAATCTTTTGGACAACTTGCTGCCGGCAAGACCCAAAGACATAGCTGTAATGGTGCAGGAAACCACAAATGAGCCCAGCAAATATCTGCAGCGTTATGAAGGCAATCCCCTCCTCGAACCCATTGCAGACCATGATTGGGAATGTAAGTATGTACTAAATCCTGGGGCATTGCGGATAAAAGATAAAGTATACTTGTTCTACCGAGCGGTAGGAAATGATGATGTATCTCACATTGGGCTTGCTGTTACCAATGGTTTTCAAGTATTAGAAAGATTACCTCAGCCCATATTTTCGCCTGCCATTCCAGAAGAGAAGAAGGGTTGTGAGGACCCGCGGCTGGTAATCATTAATAATAGGATATGGATGCTATATACCGCCTACGACGGAAATATGGCTCAGATAGCAGCTGCTTCTATTACAATTGAGGATTTCCTGCGCCGCCGCTTTGAAAGGTGGCAGCGAGAGGGCCTGGCTTTTAAAAATATATGGGATAAAGATGCCATTTTGTTTCCGGAAAAGATTAAGGGTAAATATATTCTGTATCACCGAATCGAGCCAAGCATGTGGATTACTTATATGAATGAAGTTGCTTTCCCTTGCAAGGAACAACATGCAATTATTTTAGGACCACGGCCGGGACGAATGTGGGATTCTCTTAAGATTGGGGCTGGAGCGCAGCCTCTAAAAACCATCTATGGTTGGCTGCTGATCTACCATGGTGTTGATCATAACTATGTTTATCGTTTAGGAGCAATTCTGGTTGATTTATTTGAGCCCGGCAAAGTGCTATACCGTTCACCCAACCCTGTTTTAGAGCCCGAAGAGGATTATGAAATTGGATTAACCGGGGCCTGGGTTCCTAATGTGGTATTTACCTGCGGTGCTGTTCCCGGTACTGATAAAGAAGTTCTGGAAGACAACGACGAAATCCTGGTTTATTATGGTGCTGCTGATACCAGCATCGGTATGGCCCGGGCTACCTTGGCTGACCTAATACCTGAAAAGTTCCGCAGGTTGCCTTGAAAACCAGGTGTAATTCGGAAATAATTATATTACGCGCAGGAGTATGGAGACGTTTGTAGAAATAAGTATTTAGCTAACTTATAATGCCCGACAATACAGGTCGGGCATTAAATATTGCGTACCCAAGTTGGCAACGGGAGGAATATGATGAAATCTTTAGTTTTGGCTGAGAAACCTAGCGTAGCACGTGAAATTGCACGGGTTTTGAACTGTAATCAAAAAAGCAAGGGATATATAGAAGGAGTCAATTATGTTGTTAC
>JAQVWS010000023.1 GCA_028709585.1 Syntrophomonas sp.
GGATACAATACGTTTCCATGCTGCAGTATTCACTAATTTAAACCAGGATCATCTGGATTTTAATCTAACCATGAATAATTACATGGAATCAAAATTAAAGCTCTTCAAAAAAATATCTGCGCAGGATGGACAATTTGCTATTATTAACGCTGATGACCCATCTTCCCAGAACTTCATCCAGGCCAGCAACAATAACTTTATTAGTTTTGGTATTAAAAACGAGGCCGATGTCAGGGCAATTAATTTGCGCAAAAGTCTTAAAGGAACAGAGTTTACCGTAGTATATAAGGAAAGCAGTTTCAATATTAAGTTGAATTTGATTGGTTCTTTCAATGTTTATAACTCTCTGGCAGCTATCGCTTTTGCTTTGCGCGAAGGAGTGGAGCCGTCTATAATAAAGGCTGCTATGGAAAAGATTAAAGGGGTATCAGGCAGATTCGAACCGGTTGATTGTGGACAGGATTTTACGTTAATTGTTGATTATGCCCATACTCCCGATGGCTTGGAAAACATATTGCAGACGGGCCAAGAATTACAAGCAAATCGCATGATTACAGTTTTTGGCTGCGGAGGTGACCGGGATCGCAGGAAAAGACCCGTAATGGGGAGAATTGCGGCTCAATATAGTGATTTCTGTATCGTTACCTCTGATAATCCCCGCAGTGAAGAACCGGAAGCGATCATCGACGATATTATCCCCGGCCTGAATGAAATTGAGAATTCCCATTATGCTAAAATCGTAGATAGACGAGAGGCGATTCATCAGGCAATCTGCATTGCCAAAAAAGGCGATCTGGTAATTATTGCCGGCAAAGGACATGAAACCTATCAGATAGTGAAAGATAAAATATTGGAATTTGATGATAGAAAACTGGCAGCCGAATTTTTGAGAGGAAGAACTATTAAATGAGACTGGATTTAGATTTTGTAATTGATAGCATGAATGGAATTTTATTAGCTGGTGATAAATCAGGCTGGGTAGAGGGCATTGCGATTGATTCGCGAAAGGTAAAGCCGGGCGAGTTGTTCTTTGCTTTGCCGGGTGAAAATTTTGATGGGCATGATTATATAGAGAATGCTTGGCAAGCCGGAGCAGCAGCAGTGGTAGTGTCCAGGCCGGTCGAGGCAGCTGCCGGAGATAAAGCGGGGACCATAATAATGGTAGCAAATACGCTGGCCGCTTTACAGGACCTAGCTCGAGAATACCGGCAGTTATTTGCTTTTCCGGTAGTTGCGATAACTGGCAGTATAGGCAAAACAACCACCAAGGATATGCTTGCTCAATGTTTGTCCCGGTCTTTCAACACATTAAAAACCCCTGGCAATTATAATAATGAGATTGGTTTGCCTTTAACGTTGCTTAATATGAACGAACAGCACCAGGCTGCAGTAGTGGAACTGGCAATGCGAGCTCCTGGGGAGATTGCCCATCTGGCTCGTATTCTCAAGCCTACTTACGCTGTTATTACTAACATTGGGCCAGTTCATCTTGAAACTATGGTTAATATGGATAATATTGCCCAGGCAAAATGTGAAGTACTTGAATACATTGCTGAAGATAAATTTGCCTTTATTAATGGCGATAACCAACAGTTGCTCAAGGCAGCTTCAAGATATTCCGCCCCCCGATATACATTTGGTTATAATAATAGTTGCGACTTTCAGGTTTTACAAGTAAAAAACGACGGTAAAGGCATAGATGTTAAATTAAGAATAGATGGCAGGAGCGAAAATTATTACTGCCCGGTTCCAGCCCGACATCTTGCGCCCAATCTGGCATCATCAGTTGGAATGGCATATATGTTGGGATTAAAACCCGAGGAGATAAGAAAGAGTTTGGCAGAGTACCTGCCCAGCCATAATCGTTTACATATTATTAACCTACCCGCCGGCGGTGTAATAATTGATGATACCTACAATGCTAATCCGTTATCTATGACGGCCGCGGTGGAAGTGTGTAAAGATATTAGCGACGGGAGGAAAACCGCAGCAGTTTTAGGTGATATGCTGGAACTAGGAGACTTTGAATTTGAGGGACACATTCAGGTTGGTAAAAAAGTAGCCGAGCTGGATTTAAATATTTTAGTAACAATAGGAAAACGGGCCGAATATATTGGGCATGGTGCTGTTCTTTACGGTATGCCCCAAGAGAGGATTATTCACTTTAGAAGCCGGGAAGAAAGCTTGCCCTGGTTGAAGAAAAATATTGGACATCAATCGGTTGTGTTATTTAAAGGCTCGCGAGGAATGCAACTTGATAAACTGGTTGATTCCTGGTTATCCTAACGGGGCTGTAGGAGGAACAGTTGATGCACGAATACATAATAAATGCCTGCTTAGCAGCCGGAGCTGCAATAATAGTGTCATTAGCCATGGGGCCTTTTATGATCCCATTTCTTACTCGTCTGAAAGTAGGCCAAAACATACGTGAAGATGGCCCCCAGAGACATTTTGTCAAGGCTGGTACCCCCACTATGGGGGGGATTATCATTATTACTGCTATAATGGTAGCCAGTTTCTTATTCGCTGGCAACAGCCAAGAGGTGCTTTGTGCGGTGCTTGTAATGCTGGCTTTTGGCGGAGTTGGTTTTTGGGATGATTACATTAAGGTTGTTCTTAAAAGGTCTTTAGGGCTGAGGGCCAGAGAAAAACTGCTCCTGCAGCTCTCAATAAGCATTATCTTTGGCTTGCTGCTGGTTTACTACCTGGGCAGAGGTACGGAGGTTATTATTCCTTTTTTAGGAACGGTTATAGATTTGGGCTACCTATATTTCCCTTTTGTAGTATTGGTATTGTTGGCAACATCAAATGGCGTAAACCTAACTGATGGACTGGACGGACTGGCATCAGGGGTTACCTTTTTTGTTGCCCTAGCTATGGGAATAGTTTGTATTATGACCAATCATGCTAATATGCTTATTTTCAGCGCTGCTCTGGCTGGGGCGTGTTTAGGATTCTTGTTTTTTAACCGCTATCCGGCACGGGTTTTTATGGGTGATACCGGTTCAATGGCTATTGGGGGAGCTGTTGCGGCCCTGGCCGCCATCACCAAGTCTGAAATTGCCTTGATTATAATTGGCGGGGTATATGTAATTGAAACCCTAAGTGTTATTATTCAGGTAATCTCTTATCAGACCACCCGCAGACGCATATTTCTTATGTCCCCTTTGCATCACCATTTTGAATTAAAGGGTTGGAAGGAAACCAAGATAGTAACACGATTTAGTTTGATGTCGCTGGCTTTTGTTACCCTTGGTTTATTGAGTTTAAAAAATATTGGATAGGTGGTATCGAATATGAATCTTGCAGGTAAAAGAGTTTTGGTTATTGGTTTGGCTCGCAGTGGCATGTCTGCCATAGATGCGCTGCATAAAAGAGGAGCTGTTATATTTGCCCATGATGCTAAATCCAGTGATCAACTGGAGGATGAGTTTAATAGGTTAAAAAATATGGGGGTAACAGTTTATCTCGGGGTTAACCCGCCGCTGCCAGAACTAGGACTGGATATGCTGGTTGTAAGCCCGGGTGTTCCTTTGGAAATTGGGCTAATAAAAGACGCTGGTGCACAAGGTATACCGATTATTGGAGAACTGGAATTAGCTTACCGGCTTAAGTCAGAACAGGTGGAAATGTATGCAATAACCGGAACCAATGGCAAGACAACAACAACAGCTTTATTGCACTATATTATGGAAAAAGACGGAAGAAATGCAACGGCTGGCGGTAACATAGGGGTGGCATTATGCAACCTGGTAGATGAGATGCAACATGGGGTTATCATAGCGGAAGTGTCCAGCTTTCAATTAGAAACGGCGGTTACATTCCGACCCCATATTTGTGGGATATTAAATATTACTCCCGATCACATTGACCGACATAAAACTATCAGTGAGTATATAAGGACCAAATCCAAAATATTTGAGCACCAGGATGAGAATGATTATTTAATTCTTAATTATGATGATGAAACGGTGCGTGGATATAAAAATATAGCCGCCTCGCAGGTGGTGTTTTTTTCTACCCGGCAGATATTGGCCGAAGGGGTATTTATAGAGAACAATACTGTTTTCATAGTCGAAAACGGCCAAAAAGAAAGGATAGCTTCCTTGGATAATGTGCTTCTGCGTGGCCAGCACAATCTGGAGAACATTTTATGTGCTACTGCCATGGCGTGGATGGCGGGGGTAAAAGGGGAAGTGATCCAAGAATCCCTGAATACTTTCAAAGCAGTTAGACACCGGTTGGAAGAGGTTGGTGAACACAAGGGAATTCTATATATTAACGATTCCAAGGGCACAAATCCAGATTCCACCATAAAAGCGCTGGAGTCTTTTGACAGGCCTATTGTGCTTATAGCCGGCGGCAGGGCAAAAGGCGGAAGTTATGCCGATGTTGCACAGGTAATGGCTTCCAGAATCAAATCCCTGGTGCTGCTGGGAGAAGCTAAAGAGTTGCTTAAAAGTGCTGTAATGGATTATGGCTTTAAGAATATATATGAGGTAGATGATTTTTCTTCAGCAGTATATAAGGCTATTGAACTGGCTGATGCTGGAGATGTTGTATTATTATCGCCGGCTTGCGCAAGTTGGGATATGTTCCCCAGTTATGAACATCGCGGCGATTTATTCTGTGAGCTGGTCAGAAAAACAATTGCGAAGGGTTAAGGGGGAGTAGGATTGAGGCTAAAGAAGGGACCGCCCGACTTTATATTATTTATTACTACTCTTACGCTGGTAGGAATAGGTCTGGTTATGGTCTTTAGCTCCAGCGCAGTTACCGCCAGTATAAATTACGATGATCCCTATTATTTTTTCAAGAAACAGCTTATGTGGGCAGCAATAAGTTTGACTGTCATGATCGCTATTATGAAGTTTAACTTCTTTAGATTAAAAGACTTTGCCATTCCAATAATGGTATTTGCGGTTTTGTGCCTGATTTTGGTCATTACTCCTTTGGGTACTGAAGTTAAGGGTTCAAGCCGATGGTTAGGAGTGGGCTGGGCTAAGTTCGCGCCTTCTGATGTGGCCAAGCTGGCAGTGGTCATGTTTATGGCCAAGATTATGGAGGCAAATCTTGACAAGATCTCTTCATTTACGAAAGGTGTCTTGCCATTTTTGGCCATTCTATCCATAATCTCTGGATTAATTATGGTGCAGCCTGATCTGGGAACAGCATTTACCGTAGCTGGAACCGTATTTTGTTTGCTTTTAGTAGCTGGCGCCAAGTGGAGCCACTTGGGTGCCATTGCTTTGTCCGGGTTGGTTGCGGTAGGAGCGGCTATTGCAGTTGCGCCTTATCGCATGGAGCGTGTGATAGCATTTTTAGATCCCTGGAAATACGCCAGTGATGAAGGATTTCAAACCATACAGTCCCTTTATGCCCTGGGGTCGGGCGGTTTATTTGGCATGGGGCTGGGTAGAAGCCGACAAAAGTTTTTCTACCTGCCCGAACAACATACCGATTTTATTTTTGCCATACTAGGTGAAGAACTGGGTTTTATTGGAGCGGGTTTAGTTGTCAGCCTTTTTTTGCTTTTCGCATGGCGAGGGTTTAAAATTGCTATTAATGCTCCAGATAACTTTTCGCGGATTATGGCAGCCGGACTTACTATTATGATAACCTTACAGGCAGCTATCAATATCGGCGTTGTATCAGGCGCTTTGCCGGTAACCGGAATTACTTTGCCATTTATTAGTTATGGTGGCTCATCGTTACTTTTCTCTATGGCGGGAGTGGGTCTGTTATTAAATATTTCGCGATATAGTTCGCAGAGTTGAGGTGCGGTGATGTGAGGATAATTATTACTGGAGGAGGAACCGGAGGTCATATATATCCGGCACTGGCAATTGCCAGTGAGATCAAGCGCAGAAACCCGGCGGCAGAATTGTTATATGTTGGGACCGAGAGAGGGCTGGAAAGCAAAATAGTTCCTCCCACTGGAATATCTTTTAAAACCATAGAAATTAGAGGTATAGACCGTACCTCCATGTTAAAAGCCAGTCGGGCTTTAATCAAATTTCCTTTTAGTTTTTTTCAGGCCCGTGACATTATTAAGGATTATAAACCGGATATAATAGTTGGGACCGGGGGATATGTATCATACCCCGTTGTCTTGGCGGGGACCTTTATGGATATCAGGACAGTGATTCACGAACAAAACGCAATTCCCGGCCTTGCTAACCGAAATCTGTCCAGGAGGGTGGACCGTGTCCTGCTCACGTTTGAAGAGGCCCGCAAGTATTTGGATGCTAAAAACATTAAAGTGACCGGACTGCCAGTAAGAACGGAGATACTGGCGATAGACCGGAAAAAGGCTAAATCTGAAAATAAGAATAGCGGCAGGTTTGAGCTGCTGGCCTTCGGAGGAAGCTTAGGAGCAACGAGTATTAACCAGGCATTGCTGCAACTGGTGGAACGATATAGAAATGATAATATAGGAATTACATGGATTGCTGGACAGGCCGGGTACGAAGATATGAAATTCGAACTGGCCAGGATAATTGATGTTAAATCTATCCGCTGCACGGTTAATCTCTTGCCTTATATGTATAATATTGAAGAAGCTATGGCAGTTGCTGATTTAGCTGTTTGCAGAGCTGGAGCCAGCACGGTTTGTGAATTGCAGGTTCTGGGCTTGCCTGCGATACTGGTTCCCTATCCCTATGCAGCAGAAAACCACCAGGAGAAAAATGCCCGAGCCTTAGTAGACAAAAATGCAGCCTTTATGATTATTGATGAATTTCTGGATGGGGACTTTTTATATAAAAAAATTGAAGAACTCAGAAACATGGAACAGAAACTTCAAGAAATGGGGCACAATATGAAAAAGGAAGCAAAACCCAATGCCCTTAATGATATTGTTGATGAGATTTTCGCAGTATAAAAAATGGTATTACCGGGAATGTTTATAAAATATGGAAAAGCATTAAACCGGTTATTTTAGCATGTTTAATAGGACATGCATTTTCTATAAGCAATGTAACCACTTTTATTAATTTTGCATACGATACAATGTGGTAAGCACTAACAGCAGCAGGGAGATGATAGAATGACCACGACCTCAGCGCAATGGGTTCACATGGTCGGAATTGCAGGGGCGGGGATGAGCGGAATTGCCAGAGTACTTTGTGAAAAGGGCGTCAGGGTAAGCGGCTCTGACCTACAAGTAAACGGTGTAACTAATATACTCAAAAGTTTAGGAGTGCAGGTATATCAAGGTCATTCTTCTTCCAATATCAAGGAGGGGGTTGATTTAGTAGTAATTTCTTCGGCGATAGCCAATGATAATGTTGAGGTGAAGGAAGCCAGGGCTCTCAATATTCCAGTGTTAAAAAGAGGTCAGATGCTGGCCGCAATGGCCAATGAACATCAGTGCCTGGCAGTAGCGGGTGCACATGGAAAAACAACCACTACTTCCATGTTATACACGGTTTTAGCAGGATGCGGACTGGACCCCACCTTGATTGTTGGCGGGGAAATTCAAGGCACTCAACTTAATGCCCGACTTGGCCAAAACGATTATTTTGTGGTGGAAGCAGATGAAAGCGATGCATCATTTTTGGAATTAAAGCCTTATATTGCAATAGTGACCAATATTGAAAATGATCATCTGGATTTTTACAAGTCTTTCGGTCGGATTAAAGATGCTTTTTGTCAATTTCTCAATCAAGTTAAGCCGGATGGATTCGTTCTTCTTTATGGAGAGGACAGTTCTATTCAAGCTATCAAGAGTAATTTATCGTGTAAGAGTTTATTTTATGGGGAAGACAACAACTTTGATTATTATTTGCAAAACTGGAAGCCCCACGGGATGGGCTCTACTTTTGATGTTTTTCACCACCAGGAATACCTGGGAACAATTGAATTAGCTATTCCTGGCAAGCATAATGCTATGAATGCCTTAGCGTCTATAGCTTTGGCTATAGAATTAGGCCAGGATTTCGCCCATGTAAAAGAAGCCTTAAAAAGCTTTCCAGGTGCCAAACGGCGCTTTCAGGTAATGGCTAAAATAGCGGACATCACTATTGTGGATGATTATGCCCATCATCCTACTGAAATCAAGGCAACTATCGAAGCAGCCAAGCAATTTCACCAGGGTAGGTTAGTGATAGTCTTTCAGCCCCATCGTTATTCGCGAACCAGTCTATTAGCCCATGAGTTTGGTGAGTCATTCAGACAAGCTGATATGGTAATAATTACAGATGTTTACTCCGCCGGTGAAAAGGCTCTGGATGGAGTGAGCGGCGAATTAGTATATAAAGCGGCACGGGACGCAGGATGCAATGCTATTTATATTCCTATGATAGATAAAATTGAAGATTTTCTTGAGGAAGAGTTGGGCAACAATGATATGCTCATTACAATGGGAGCTGGCGATATATGGAAACTGGGAATAAGCCTGGCAGATAAAATTTCCAGATCTAATCCAGAGGCTTGATTCAAGCGGAGGTGTTATATTGGATAAATTATTGGTAAGAGGAGGTTCAGCACTTAAGGGGCAGACTAAAATAAGCGGCTCCAAGAATGCTATTCTTCCCATTATGGCTGCCAGCCTCATGTGTTCGGGAGAAGTAATACTAAACGGAGTACCTGATCTTGAGGATATTAATGTCATGTCTGAGGCTCTGAGCATGCTGGGAGCCTCAGTTAAACGTGAAGGAAATACGCTGATCATTGACGGGAGCCGGGTAAATTACTGTGAGCTTCCGGAATCTGTATCCCGGAGGATGAGAGCTTCAAACCTGGTCATGGGAGCTTTGTTAGGAAAATTTAAACAAGCTCGGGTAGCATATCCCGGAGGTTGTGCGATCGGTTCTCGGCCAATGGACCTTCACATAAAGGGTTTTAAGAATCTGGGTTTTGAAATAACGGAAGAACATGGGTCAATGGTGGGGAAGGCAGTAATGATAGCTGGCAAAGAAACCATGCTGGATGTTCCTAGTGTGGGAGCTACCGAAAATATTATGATGGCTGCCGCTATGACCCCCGGGATTACTATTATCCGTAATGCAGCCCGGGAACCGGAAATAGTTGATCTGCAGAATTTTTTAAACCGCATGGGAGCCAAAATTAAAGGGGCTGGTTTGGATGCCATTAGAATCGAAGGGGTAGAGCGGCTGGGCAAAGTGGAACATACCGTGATTCCTGATCGTATTGAAGCAGGTACATTTATGGTGGCAGCAGCGATAACCCAGGGTGATATATGGATAGAAAATGTGGTAGTAGAACATCTACAGCCGGTTATTGCCAAACTTGGTGAAATTGGCGTGGAGGTTTTACCATGGGGCGGTGGAATCAGAGTTATAGGCAATCAAAACTATTATCCCACTGATGTGAAAACCATGCCATATCCGGGTTTTCCCACTGATATGCAAGCCCAAATGATGACATTGCTGGCAACCATTGCTGGTACCAGCGTAGTAGTTGAAACCATTTTTGAGAATCGATATATGCATGTACCTGAACTGCGCCGTATGGGGGCGGATATTAAACTGGAGGGCCGGGTGGCAATTATTAAAGGCAGCCAGCGCTGGGAAGGTGCCTGTGTGGAAGCCAGTGATTTAAGAGCCGGAGCAGCTCTAATCTTAGCCGGACTATATGCTAATGGCGAAACCCAGATTTTCCAATTGGATCATATAGATCGAGGCTACGATAAAATCCATGCTAAGCTAAAAGATCTTGGGGCAGATATAGAGAGAATACCGATGGATTTAGTTATGAGTACAGACCGAATAAGCGGCTAAAAAACTCAGCATTATGTGCATTTACAGCCCCACCAAAAGCAGTGCCAATAGGCACTTTTTTTGTACTCTATGAACGGGGTTGCCGATAGAAACTTAAAATTAACGATAGGTTATATTGCCTGGCATTTAGAGAGTTTACTGGCCCCAACAATATGAACCGTAGCGACAAAAGACTTGAGCATCAATTTATTGAATGTATGGCATTAAGAAAGGACTAGTCTTATAGTCCTGACATATAAAGCTGACGAAGCTTAAAGAGCAATATGCTGTAGGTGGCTGGCTCGATATTTATTTTAAGACGTTTATTGTTTGCTTCATAATGCTTTAATTATCTGCTATAATTTTCACTATGATTTTAGTTGATTTTGAATGAGGAGAACATATGTGAGCAGGAAAGTATCTGGTAAAAATTTTAGGGTAATACTGTTAATTCTTGCTTTGCTGGTGTCAATCTATCTTTTCCTGCATGGCTCCATTTTTAATATTGATAGCATTATAGTCCAGGGCAATGATAAAGTATCTCCGGAAGAGATCATGGCCCTTTCGGGGTTGGTTCCCGGAAATAATATTTTTGATATAGATGCAGATATTGCCTGCATTGCTATTCAAGCTCATCCAATGGTTAAAACAGCCGAAGTAGAACGTCGAATACCTAATAAATTGGAAATAAAAATAACCGAAAGACAAGTATGGGCAATTATTCCCTACCAAGAGGTGTTTTTATGCATTGATGAGACTGGAATATGTTTTGAAAGATTAAACAAAACTCCGATAATCGGATATCCAATTATTACTATGGACTCCATGCCCGAATATGTTAACCTGGGACAGGCTGTGAACAAGCAAGCTACTGACATAATAAGACAAGTGTGGTTGGCTATTCCTGAAAGTGGCCAACAAAAAATATCAGATTACCATTATATGAATAATGAAAATGAGCTTAAAATCTATACACGTAATGGCACAGAGATTAGATTCGGCAACATGGAGAGGCTGGATGAAAAAGCCAAGACATTAACCCAGGTGTTACAGATAGAAAGTGATTTTATAAAAAGTGGTAAAGATGTACTTGAATATGTTGATATGCGTTTTAAAGGTGAGCCCGTCGTGAAGACTAGAATCTAGAAGGTGGCATTATGAGAAATTCCAGTGGTAAAATTTCTATTATGATTGTATGTATAATAGTAGGTATTATGCTGTCGGTTCAATTTAAAACCTCGGAAAAATATGGACCCAGCTTAAGGACGTCCAGGATGGAAGAACTTGCCCTTAAAAATAGTACCTTACTCCAGGAAAAAGAAGCTCTTTCCAAAGAGGTTGTTTCATTGCGGGAGAAAATGACCCATATTGCCAGTGATAGCGCGCTGAACGCTGATTTACAAGAAGAATTAAAAAAGTCTAACATAGCGGCAGGTTTTATTTCGGTAGAGGGCCCGGGGATTATTGTCACCTTAAATGACAGCCCTCGAGCCATACAGCCTGGTGATGATCCGAATTCATTGTTGGTACATGATGAGGATATATTGTTTATTGTCAATGAAATGAAAGCCTCAGGGGCTGAAGCTATATGTGTAAACGATGAACGCATTACTGCCATGTCGGAAATTAGATGTGCGGGAACTACTATTTTAGTTAACTGGAACAAAATTGCGCCTCCATTCGTCATAAAAGCCATTGGTGATCCGCAGATGCTGGAGAGTGGCCTGTTGATCAGAGGAGGAAAGCTGGAGGAGTTAAAGCTATACGGTTTGCAGACTCAGGTGGAACGAAAAGATAAGCTTGAAATACCAGCATTTACTGGAGCTTTGAAGTTCCAGTATACAAGTCCAATCCAATCCAAAAAAAAGGCGGATTCGTGATATGTGGATATTAACTCTGGTTTGTTTAGGAATTGGCCTGTTTATTGGTTTTCAATTACCAATATCACTGCCCGCGGAAATGGTCAAATACGCGTCAATAGGGGTGCTGGCTGCCCTGGATTCAGTGTGCGGCGGAATCCGTGCCTATATGGAGGATTCCTTTGATAACACTATATTTTTAAGCGGATTTTTTGTTAATAGCCTGCTGGCCGGCGGTTTTGCTTATCTTGGAGACAGATTGGGATTAGAATTATATCTGGCGGCGGTCGTAGTATTTGGAGTGAGATTATTCCAAAATTTAGGAGTAATACGTCGATATCTACTGAAAAAGTACTGATAAAAATCTGGGCCTAAAAGAGGATAATAAATGCGTTTGTGGTATTTTTAGAGTAAGATATTTGTAAGGGGTGCTTTAAAATTAGCAAACGAAATATCGTAGTTGGCCTGGATGTGGGGACTAGCTCCGTTAAGGCCGCATTAGGCGAGATAAATCATATAAATGGCATAAATGTATTGGGACTGTCGCGAGTACCCGCAGCTGGCTTACGCAAAGGAAATATAATTGATATTGAAAGCACAGCCCGTTCTATTGATAATTGTTTGAATGAATTGGAGAGATTAACTGGAATTGAGATCCTGAGTGCTCAAACTGGTTTTTCAGGTATCAGTATATCGGCGGTTACGAATCATGCGGTGGTTGCTGTTGGGAACCCCAATAATGAAATAACGCGGGAAGACAAAGAAAGGGTTTTACACTCTGTTCAGAATATAGCCCTGCCGCCTGATAAAGCGATTGTACAAGTTATTGAAAGGCAGTATATTATAGATGGCTACGATGGGGTTACTGATCCGGTAGGGATGGTAGGAAGTCGTCTGGAAGTTGAAGTTGTAGTTATTATTGCAGCTACAGCTGCAATTCAGAACTTACAGCGCAGTGCCCAAAGAATTAATCTCCATTTTGATAAATTAGCCTACAACCAGCTGCTAGTGGCCGAATCTGTATTAACTCCGGCGGAAAAAGAAATGGGAGTAGCCCTAATTGATATGGGGGGCGGAACCACCGAAATTAGTGTTTTTAATCAGGGTTCCATGATATGTACTTCGGTATTGCCTATTGGCGGTGATTATATAAGCAAAGATCTAGCCATTGTGCTCAGAACATCTATTGAGGAAGCAATACGTATTAAAGAGGATTATGGAGTAGCTACGCCGGAAATGGCCAGAGATGATGTGATTATTAATGCGCGTAACATTCAGGGAAGTGATGTTAAGCAGGTTTCTCAGCAGTTGGTGGCTGAAATTATTTCGGCCCGGATTATGGAAATGCTAGAGATGATCTTTACTGAACTTCAGCAGTTGACCTATCTGGACAAACTAGCGGGAGGAGTTGTTCTTACTGGCGGCGGAGCAAAGTTGAAAGGGCTTATTGAGGCAATGGAAGAGTATATGGACGTGCCTGTCCGCCTGGGAATGCCTGAGAATATTAATGGTTTGGCCGGTGATATCAATAGTACCCAGAATTCTGTGGCTTTGGGAGCCTTAATCTACGGCTTCAAACATATGGAGCCTGCAATTCTCGAAACCAAAGCGGGAGTGACAAGTGTTTTTCATAAAGTAAATAATTGGATCAAGGATTTATTTTCTTAATATTTTAGAGGAGGGTAAGGGATGCCATTAGATTTTGACGTAGAAATGCAACAGTTCGCAGATATAAAAGTCATAGGAGTTGGCGGTGGAGGAAACAACGCCATAAACAGAATGATCGAGGCCAGCTTAAAGGGAGTTGAATTTATTGCCGTAAATACAGATTCCCAGGCTCTATTTCAATCCAAGGCGGAAAAGAAGATTCAGGTAGGCGGAAAGCTCACCAAAGGTCTGGGAGCAGGTGCTGATCCAGAAGTTGGCATGAAAGCGGCCGTAGAATCTGAAGATGAAATAATGAAATCGCTGCAAGGTGCAGATATGGTCTTTATTACAGCTGGAATGGGCGGGGGAACAGGTACTGGCGGAGCCCCAATAATTGCCCGCATAGCTAAACAAATGGGTGCACTTACGGTAGGAGTAGTTACTAAACCTTTTCTGTTCGAAGGACGCAAGAGGAATCTGCAGGCTGAAAAGGGAATCCAGGCGTTGAAAGAAGAAGTGGACAGCCTGATAACGATTCCCAATGATCGTTTGCTGCAGGTAGTGCAAAAAAATACTGCTGTGAATGATGCATTTAGAATTGCTGATGACATACTTAGACAAGGTGTGCAGGGAATATCTGACCTTATAGCCATACCAGGACTAATAAACTGCGATTTTGCAGATGTGCAAACGGTTATGAAAAATACGGGTTCAGCTTTGATGGGAATAGGTCAGGCCAAGGGCGAAAACCGGGCTGCTGAAGCAGCGCGCCAGGCTATTTCCAGTCCCTTGCTGGAAACCTCTATTGAAGGAGCCAAAGGCGTCCTCTTTAATATCACCGGAGGCAGTGACCTTACTCTATTTGAGATACAGGAAGCAGCAGCTATTATTCATGAATCAGCCGATGCTGAGGCAAATATTATCTTCGGTGCTAACATTGATGAAAACCTGGGGGATGAAGTAAGAGTTACCGTAATTGCCACAGGGTTTGATAGTCCCAGGTTAGCCAGCACTGAGCCTACTCAGCGTTCCCGAACCCCAAGGCCCCCCCAGACCTTCCTGGATAGAAATGATCTGGAAATACCACCTTTCATTCTAAAACACAAATAAATACTAATCTGAGGGATAGTTTCCTTTTTACTAAACTGATTAACCGGGAATTTTGAATTCCCGGTTTTTTTGTAATTCTGGGAGAATATACCCGAGACATCTACCACCAAACTACAAATTAATGCTATTGCATCTAGTATAATATGGCATACATACTTGGAAATTACAGGCATATTAGTTTATAGACGGTGATTTTTGCTGAGGATAAGGTGATTTTGTGAACCAGGCCAAGGTATACGCAGATCTTACATTTATAGTAAATTTTGCCATGGATATTATTATTTTCTGGACGACTGCGAAACTAAGCGGAAAACCGGTTATCTATTGGCGAATAATTATCGCTTCCATTATCGGGGGAGCTTATGGAGTTTTGTATTTATTTCCCGCCATGAGCCAGTGGTATAGCCTGCCCGCTAAAATATTAATCTCCTGCGTAATTGTTGCTATAGCATTAGGCTTTAGAGGTTGGAAGGATTTTGGGAAATCTTTACTGTACTTTTATGGGGTTAGCTTTATCATGGCAGGAGCAACAATCGGGATTTCTTTTCTGGTGAACAATAGGGGCAGTATGCTTTTGTCATATTGGTGGCTGCTGGGTGGGATCATTTGTGCGCTTTTGTTGGGAAGCTATGGTGATAAATTATTATCGCAAAAGATTATTCCGGCTTTGCTTAAATACCGAGTAGAGCTGCGCTTTGGTGATGTGATATGCCGAGGCGAAGGTTTTCTGGATACCGGCAACGGCCTTCGTGACCCACTTACTCAACGCCCGGTAGTGATAGCAGAATATGAACTGATTAAAGAATGCCTTCCAGATGACTGTAAGGCGGCTATTGAAAACTGCAAGGGTGACAATGACATACTTAATGCCTTGAGTACCAGCACTTGGGCTCATCGAATCAGGGTAATACCTTTTTCGTCTATTGGTAAAAAAAATGGATTAATGGTTGGTCTGCGCTGTGATGAGATTATTGTCGATCCGGATAAAAATAATTGTCCCTATAAAAACCTGGTAGTAGGTATATATCTGGATAAGCTCAGCAGTAAAGATAATTATCAGTTGCTGATACCATCAGAAATTATGCAGAAAATATAGGGGGTATGGCCGGGTGAGTATAATGGAAAAGCTAAGCAATTGGAAACTAAAGATTATCAAATGGTATATCAATACAAGGCTAGCTGATTATGTTCATTATATAGGGTCGGCTGAGATTCTTCCCCCACCTCTTAAAGAGCAAGAAGAAATGGAATTAATTGCTCAGTTGGATAATGAGGACAACAATCAGGTTAAGGGAGTATTGATAGAACATAATCTGAGACTAGTGGTTTACATCGCTAAAAAATTTGAAAATACCGGCATAAACATTGAAGATTTGGTTTCTATTGGCACTATAGGTTTAATTAAAGCGGTAAATACCTTTGATCCCAAGAAAAATATCAAATTAGCCACATATGCTTCACGGTGTATTGAGAATGAGATATTGATGTATCTGCGCAGAAATCTGAAAAACCGAGCTGAGGTATCGCTGGATGAGCCTTTGAATATTGACTGGGATGGAAACGAATTATTATTGTCCGATATTTTGGGAACTGAAGGGGACATGATTTTTAAGATGATCGAGGGTGAGGTCGAGAAGTCTTTACTATGGCAGGCTATGCATAAACTTAATTCCAGAGAGAACACGATAATTCAATTACGGTTTGGATTAAATGACGGTACGGAGAAGACCCAAAAGGAAGTAGCGGATATATTAGGTATATCCCAATCATATATCAGCCGTTTGGAAAAGAGGATATTAAAACGTTTGCAGCGAGAAATACGAAAAATTGAATAAAAAAAGACGGTGGTTTTTGTAAAAATAGTGCCAAGTTGAGGGCTGGCACTATTTTTTCTGTCAATTATTGAGTGTTACATAGGAATAATAATTTACATATTAGTAAATAATTTAAAAAGAGTTACAGTGATTGATTGGTAAGGGGTGAGTTCTTGATTAACAAGGTAGAAATCTGCGGAGTTAATACGTCTAAATTACCAGTTCTGAAAAATGACGAAATGCGCAACCTCTTCACTGCAATGCAAAATGGTGAAATTGAGGCGAGAGATAAGCTTATTCAGGGTAATCTCAGGTTAGTTTTAAGTGTAATCCAGCGTTTTAATAATAGAGGAGAGTTTGTAGATGATCTTTTTCAAGTTGGATGCATTGGCTTGATTAAAGCTATTGACAATTTTGATCTCAGCCAGAATGTTAGATTTTCAACTTATGCCGTTCCTATGATTATTGGGGAAATACGACGTTATTTACGGGATAATAATGCGGTAAGGGTTTCCCGTTCTCTGAGGGACATTGCTTATAAAGCCTTACAGGTACGGGAGCGTCTTTTGTCTGATAATTCTGCTGAGCCAACTATTGCTCAGTTGGCGGAACAATTAGAAGTAAGCCGGGAAGAAGTCGTTTTTGCTTTGGATGCCATACAGGAACCGGTATCACTATTTGAGCCAATATATAATGATGGAGGAGATCCTATCCTGGTAATGGATCAGATTAGTGATGACAGGAACACTGACTCATTATGGCTGGAAACAATTACAATTAATGAGGCTTTGAAAAAGTTAAACGAACGTGAAAAACATATTGTATCATTAAGGTTTTTTAACGGCAAAACGCAAATGGAAGTTGCTGATGAAATTGGTATATCGCAGGCTCAGGTATCAAGGCTTGAAAAAGCCGCCCTTAAGCAATTGAGAAAGTATGTTTAATAAATTACGGCAGAAGAAACATAGACCCGACCAAATTTTGCTAAGGAGGGCTATTAGATGCAGAGAAGTATATTGATTATTTTTCTAATATCTCTTATATTGGCATTGTCTTTACCGCTAACCTCAGAACGATTTGAAAACGAACAGGCCTTTACTTCGGATAATTTGATCATTATTCCGTCCGGCCACAGCAGCAATTAAAACCTTAGCAGCCAATAACCCCTATAAAATATAAATTAGGTCCTGTTTTGACAGGACTTTTTTTATGTTAATATTTGAGTGAGCTTATCTGGAAAATAATTTTCAGGAGAACACAGTATGAATTATAAAAGATCTGTTCATTTGCTATGGAATAATAAAAGTGAAGAGTTGAAAGCTGAGGAAACCTGTAATATCCGGGAAATAGAAAAAGTCGTGGCAAATCCGGTATTTAACAATGAGTCTATTTTTGAGCATAGAAAAGCAACTCTTGCAAGTGATTATGAGATGAAAAATCATTATTATTATGGGGATAATTATGACCTGCTGCAAGTCCTTGCACAAAGAGAAAATGTGAGAAAGATTGATCTTATTTATATAGATCCCCCCTATATGACTGAGCTTGATTATTACTCCAGGATAAGCGTTGGAAATTTTTCAGATACCTGGCATATTAACCGTAAGGCTTTTCAGGATACCTGGGCAGGGGGCATAGATTCATATCTGGATATGTTATACACCCGTTTACGTTTAATGCGGCAGGCATTAGCTGAGAATGGAACCATATTTGTCCATGTGGATTGGCATAGCAGCCATTATGTTAAGGTATTGTTGGATGAGGTATTTGGCGCCGAGAACTTTATTAACGAAATTGTATGGTGCTTTGGAGGCGGGAGCAGTTCACGGAAACACTTCCAACGCAAACATGATCTGATTTTTTGGTATAGCCGAGGCTCGGAATACGTATTTAACCAGCAGTACCGTCCATACAGCCAGGGTACAATGCAGCGAGGACTGACCGCTGTAAAGGGTGATCGTTACAAACTTAATGATGAAGGAGCAGTTTTGCAGGATTGGTGGGTGGATATAAATAAGATTCTGAGCCCTACAGCCCGGGAAAACCTAAAATTTCCCACTCAAAAGCCTAAAGAACTTATCAGTCGAATTATAAAAACTGCTTCCAATCCAGGGAGTCTAGTAGCTGATTTCTTTGCTGGCTCCGGTACTACAGCTGAAGTATGCAATCAACTCGGGAGAGATTGGATTCTTAGCGACACCAGCAAACTGGCTTTGCAAACCAGCCTGTATCGGCTTTTAAGGTCAGATTCACCGCCGTTTACCATTGTTGCTGGTGAAGAAAACTGCCTGGAGGAAAATGATCAGACCATATTGGAGCTTAAAAAGCCTGTTTTTTTGCAAAGCGATAAGGATGAATGTTTACTGGAAGTTGGCATTGAGTATTACTGGCCTAAGCAGGATGAAAGACCGTCATCTGGCCATGATTTTGCCTCTAATATTGAATTCTGGGAGCTTGACTTAAATTATAACGGGAAGTTTTTTAATTCCTGTTATCAGGTAATACGGGAGAAGCAAAGATTTAAAGCACCGTTAGCTTTAAACTTGATTGTTCATGTTCCCCTTAAGACTAGCTATTGTATTGCGGTTAAAGTTTATGATGTTTATGCCAACCAGACGGTGGAGGTTATGACATTCTGATTAGGGGACGGTTCTTTTGCCTGCATTCATTTCTGGCGTTCAACTGTGCTTTTGTTTATTCCCAGTAGGGTCCGCGATAGTTTGTTGAGATAAGTTTGTTTTAGCTCGTAGGCAATTAATATCTTCACTTCTTAACTGTTTCTCATCCTTGTTTTGTCTAATTTCCTTGAAGATCGCATTGTAACGTGATAGATTCCGTTATTACTTAAATGACCCTGCAGGCATAAGAACCGTCCCCATGCCGGCCCCCGGCTGCAGGCAACAGAACCGTCCCCAGGATTACAGGATTACCCAGGATTACAGGATTAAAACCTTCGGTGCATTTTAGAGCCTATCAGATATATACTTGCTATCGCAGTAGCATGCAGAACCCACCAACCAGGTTCCATAAAACTAAAGGTTCCTGGATCTATCTTGTCATCATGGAATAGTTTCCTTTCAATCGAGTCGGTTACATCTGAAAACACAAGCCTTCCCTCCTTTTTTAAAAATAATAAATATCTTGTGAATACATATATTTTTCTCATTCAAGTTGCTTTTTAAATAAGTAAATTGTCCCACTTTTAAATATCATTAAGATATTTTAAGGCTCTTATATCTTGCATAGTCATAGTTTTTATGTTATCAATTGCTGTAGAGGTTTTTGCCCCTGTATAAAATTAACAAAATTTTTAAAAGGGGTTATGAAGATGGATAAAAATGAACTGGCAGCGATATATTTCTTTCATACCTTAAAAGGCTTAGGGAATAGAACCCTATGGAAAATTAAAGAAGAATGGGGAAGTCTCAGAGAGTGTTTTGAAGCCGACAGCTCATCTTTATACCGATCTTCCTTAACGGCTTCGATCATAGATGCCATTATTAATGGCAGAAAAAAGATTAATCCAGTCCAACAATTAGAAAAAATTTGTGCAGAGGGTATAAAGATAAGTTGTGTTGAGGATGAAGATTATCCCCCGCTGTTGGGAAATATTTTTGATCCACCCTACATATTTTACTATCTGGGTAACATAGAAATACTTAATGATTTATGTATCGCCATAGTGGGCTCCAGAGCGGCAAGCATATATGGCAAGGGTCAGGCTTATCGTTTTGGCAATGAGCTGGCTCAGCAGGGTATAGTGGTGGTAAGCGGTATGGCAAGGGGTATTGACACAGAGGCACATCGGGGTGCACTGCAAGCAGGCGGGAAAACTGTGGCGGTGTTAGGCAGCGGGGTTAATGTAATATATCCCCGCGACAACCTAAAGCTATACACCAGTATTTGTGAGACCGGCCTGGTAATGAGTGAATTTCCTCCCCATACCCATCCCGAGCCGGGTAATTTTCCGGTCAGGAACAGAATTATATCAGGGTTGTGCCGGGGGGTTCTGGTGGTTGAGGCGCAAAAAAAGAGCGGGGCATTAATTACCGCGGATTTTGCCTTGGAACAGGGACGAGATGTCTTTGCTATCCCAGGCCCCATTAACAATAAAAACAGCGTAGGTACCAATAATCTGATTAAGCAGGGAGCTTGTCTGGTATGTGCGAGTGATGATATTTTAACAGAGTATGGTATGAATAATCGCCAAGATATGTTGGCTGTTACCCAGGGAACACTTCTGTTTGATCTGGAGGGCGAAGAGATTTCGGTGCTAGAAAATCTAGCTCAAGGAGAGGCGCATTTTGATGTATTAATGAAAAATACCGGATTAAACCCTGGAGCGTTAAGCACCGTACTTCTGAAAATGGAATTAAAGGGCATAATTAAATCATTGCCCGGTAATTACTATGTAAAGAATTAAAGGCTATAAAAACAGGAAGAAAGAGGCGATATTTTGGCGGGAAATACACTGGTAATAGTTGAATCAGCAGCAAAAGCAAAAACCATTGCCAAGTTTCTGGGGAAGAACTATAAAGTTAAGGCATGTGTAGGTCATATTAAAGACCTGCCCAGGAGCAAGCTGGGGATAGATGTAGAGAATGATTTTGAACCACAGTATATTACTATTCGCGGAAAAGGTGAACTCCTCAAAGAGATAAAAAGCGAATCCCAGAAGTCAGACAAAACATTACTGGCCACCGACCCGGATAGGGAAGGTGAGGCGATTGCCTGGCATCTGCAGAATGCCTTGAAAATTTCGGCTGATTCTAATTGCCGTATCCAATTTAATGAGATAACTAGTGATGCAATTAAAAAGGCGCTCAAAAAAATGCGGCCTGTGGATATCAATCGGGTAAATGCCCAGCAGGCACGCCGGGTAGTTGACCGGTTAGTGGGATATAATTTGAGCCCCCTTTTATGGAGCAAGGTGCGTAAAGGATTGAGTGCGGGACGAGTTCAATCAGTTGTGGTCAGAATAATTTGTGAACGGGAAAAGGAAATAGAAGCTTTTATACCAGAAGAATACTGGACGATAGATGTTATCTTATGCACAGATAAAAAGAGTTGTTTTGTTACTAAAGTAACCTCATATAAGGGCGGGAAACTGGAAATTAAGAGCGAAGCCGAGCAGCAAAAAATCTCTTCCTACCTTCGGAAAGCAGGCTACCGCGTAAAAAATATTGAGAAAAAGGAGAAACGCAAAAAGCCCAATGCTCCTTTTATTACCAGTACTTTACAGCAGGAGGCTTCAAAGAGATTGGGCTTTTTCTCCAGTCGAACCATGCGTGTGGCCCAGGAATTATATGAGGGTCTGGAATTAGGCAAAAAAGGCACGGTTGGCCTTATTACTTATCTGAGAACTGATTCCACCCGTATAGCCCAAACAGCGCAGATAGAAGCCCTGGAATTTATAAAGTCAGAATACGGGAATAATTATGCACCTTCCTCACCTAATGAGTACAAGAGCAGAAAATCAGCTCAGGATGCCCATGAAGCAATTAGGCCATCTTCGGTTGAGCGTACCCCGGACAGTATAAAGACTTATCTCAGCCGGGACCAATATCGCTTATACAAACTGATCTGGGAGCGCTTTGTAGCCAGCCAGATGACACCTGCGGTTTATGATACGGTTGTGGTTGATGTTGAGGCTGGTGACTATGGACTGCGGGCCAATTCCTCGCAAATTAAATTTTTGGGCTATAAGAAGGTCTATAATGACAATGAAGATGAAGATGTAAAAAACCCTATTCCGGAAATTAAACCAGGTGAAGTTCTGAGCTTGCAGGAAATAAAAACCGAGCAGCACTTTACTCAGCCGCCGCCTCGCTATTCCGAGGCCAGCCTGGTTAAGCTGCTGGAAGAGAAAAATATAGGGCGTCCGAGTACCTATGCGCCAATAATAGAAACTATTATAAAGCGTCATTATGTAGAACGACAGAACAAGCAGTTTGTTCCTAAGGAATTAGGTTTTATTGTAGTGGATTTATTAACCCAGCATTTTGGGAATATATTAGATACACAGTTTACTGCCAAGATGGAAGAAGAGTTGGATCTAATAGAAGAGGGTCAGTTAAACTGGAAAGGTGTAGTACGTGAATTCTATGTTCCTTTTAATGCAGATTTAGAAAAGGCCCAGAGTTTAATTGAAAAGGTAGAAATCAAAGATGAAGAAGCCGGAAAAGACTGTCCTAAGTGCGGCAAGCCAATGTATATTAAATATGGACGATTCGGCAAATTTATTGCCTGTTCAGGCTTTCCTGAATGTAGGCATACGGAATCATTAAATGAGGAAGCCGGGGTAAATTGTCCTATATGTGGGGCAGCGGTTATTGCTCTGAAATCAAAAAAAGGCCGCAAATACTTCGGTTGCAAGAGTTATCCGGAATGTAACTTTAAATCATGGAACAAACCAACGGGTGAGAAATGCCCCCAATGTGGTGATGCAATGGTTGAAAAACTTAATAAAAACAAAGAAGTAACTGCGGTTTGCCAGAATGCGGATTGTAAGCACACCCAGGAAATGAGGAACTAAATTGTCATTGGTACATGTAATTGGAGGCGGGCTGGCCGGATGTGAGGCAGCATATAGTCTTGCCCGAGCTGGAATCCAGGTCAAATTATGGGAGATGCGACCGCAAAAAATGACCCCGGTACATAAGTCGGGACAGCTTGCCGAGTTAGTATGCAGCAATTCTCTGAAATCAGAACTGGTTGCTACTGCACAGGGATTATTAAAAGAAGAAATGCGAGCCATGGGCTCGTTGATACTGCAATGCGCAGATAATGCCAGGGTCCCAGCTGGTTCTGCCTTAGCTGTAGACAGGGAACAGTTTTCGAAACTGGTTACTGATGCAATAGAATCCCATCCTTCTATAGAGCTTATTCACGAGGAAGCTAATACTCTTCCCCAAGACGAACCGGTAATCATAGCCAGCGGACCATTGACTTCGGAAAAACTATTTGTAGAATTGCAGCGCATAAATGGGGCGGAAAATCTTTTTTTCTTTGATGCGGTAGCTCCCAGTGTTACTTTCGAAAGCCTGAATAAAGATAAAATTTTTAAGGCTTCCCGTTATGGCAAAGGATCAGATGATTACTATAATTGCCCTATGAGTAAGGAAGAATATGAAAAATTTTACTATAGTCTGGTAGAGGCTGATGAAAGTG
Organism: Syntrophomonas sp.; assembly: GCA_028709585.1. Classification (GTDB taxonomy): domain Bacteria; phylum Bacillota; class Syntrophomonadia; order Syntrophomonadales; family Syntrophomonadaceae; genus PHAA01. The sequence continues at coordinate 23,323 of JAQVWS010000023.1, forward strand.
AAGGACATAGCGTTGATAAAAAGCTTTTTTTTGATGGCTGTATGCCTATAGAAGTAATAGGGCGCCGGGGGATTGATACATTAAGATTTGGACCCATGCGGCCGGTGGGATTATTGGATCCCTGCACCGGCCAAAGAGCTTGGGCAGTTGTGCAGCTTCGGCAGGAAAACCAAGCGGGCACGGTATATGGGCTGGTAGGGTTTCAGACCCGACTAAAATGGGGCGAACAGGATAGGATATTTCGTTTAATACCCGGCTTGGAAAATGCGGATTTTGTCCGATATGGAGTTATGCACCGTAATACTTATATAAACAGTCCGCGTTTACTGGAACCCACGTTGCAACATAAGAAAAATCCAGCTATTTTTTGGGCTGGACAAATAACCGGGGTTGAAGGGTACATGGAATCTGCCGCCACTGGGATCCTGGCCGGCATTAATGCAGCTCGTTTTCTTAGCCGGCGCCCCCTGTTGGTAATGGATAGATGTACAATGCTGGGAGCCTTGATTCATTTTATAACTGATGATAGCATTAAAGAATCCCAACCTATCAATGCCAATTTTGGTATTTTGCCTCCCTTGACCACCAGCATCAGGGATAAAAAGTCCCGATATGCGGAATATGTACAACGTTCCCAAAAAGCAATGGAATCAACCCAATTTGCGGA
>JAQVWS010000135.1 GCA_028709585.1 Syntrophomonas sp.
AATCCTGAACAGCCTTGGTAAAATCATTTGCAAGAGTGGGACCGGCAGCATAAATGAACTTATATTTGGCATAGCTTTTTAATAGTTTTAATTGCTCTGGGTTAAAATACTGAGCTGATTTTAACAGCAAACCTTTATCCATTACTAAAACCTTATCAGATAAACTATATCCTGTACCAGTAATGGTTTTCTTTATATTAAAGTTGGAATAAAGGGAGTCCAGTTGATCCAGCGTATAAACATTATACGTCTTATCGCTGTCATGATACTCCTCCGGATCCAGACAATTCGCTGACAGTTCCTTTTCCAGTTTAAATATTTTTTCGGCTTCGGCCTGGGCAGTTGTTTCGTTTTCTCCGGACATTGTCAGCAGTCGGGCAATAAACTTGATACAGGCATTCTGTTTGTCCGAAGATGTATACATATCCTTCTCCCAGGTAGGTGTCAGCGCCTGGTGATACATGATGTTTTTAGAGCTGTCCTTGGGATCTGCATAAACACTATAATTTAGCAATTGCCAATAACCTGTTGCCCGGTTTACATCGATGTTAGTCTGAATCAATTGTTCCAGGCTCTCCGCGTCGTTATAAGCTTGCAGGTATTTATTGACCGGTTCTATCCCCTGTTCATTTCGGCTATCCATATCAAGAACACTTTGATAAAAGTCAGCCAGCTTCTGCTCTTTGCTTCCAGGTGCCCATTTCCCCTGCGACAGGGTATCTAAAATATCAGAAATTCGTTGATCCCTTTCCTGTCCCATAATAGCAAGGGTTCCGTTACCGGCCTCGCCCGCAGGAATTGTTGAACTATCCAGCCATTCTTTATTTACAGTTGCATAAAAATCATCTTTTAAATTACTTCCTTCCAGAGCCCAAATTCTTTTTACAATATTATCAAGTTCAGCTGCGCTTATATTTTCATTGGCTCCCAGTTTCCCCCCTACTGAGCTGTACAATATGCCGGCCTTTTGCAGATTATCAATGGCTTCCCCAGCCCATACGGGTACATCATTATAATGTTGGTCAAAGACACTCATTCTAAGACTATTGCCCTGAGGCAACGGTAGTTTCCCAAAAGCACGACTGATCATGCTCAGAGCCTGTGCTTTAGTGGTCAGTTCTTCTTTACGCAGAAAGCCATCTCCAAAGCCCACCATGATATCCTTTTCTGAAATACCGGGATTATAGTCATCAGCGGCATTTAAAATCTTATTGGCAACCTGTCCCCGGGTAAGATAAACAGGTGTTTCCTCCGCCCCAACCATGGAGGGGATAACTGAAATGATAAGCGTTATCATTACCAGCCAAGCGAGAACTTTGCATTTAGTGAATTTCATGTTATGATTCCTCCCAATCAATATAAAATCAGCAAAATTTAGCTCAACAACAGGGTGCCGGCTCCAAAGCCAGTTCCTCACAATCTATCGGATCGAAGCAGAATATGACGCAGTACCCCTTTTATCTGTCTTCCTCAGCCGGTGTTCCGTATGAAGCATGCTGATATTTAAAGAAAGGATATCACCGGCGGTTATCAAATAATCAAAGAGCATAAAGAGACTCGCTGCCATCGCCAAACCTTCAAGAGGAATACCAAACCGTTTAAACAAAATCGTAAAAAGGAAAGGCCCCATCCCTTGCGTGGGTGGAACGGTTACCTACAAAATTATGCAAAGCAGGATCATGGATATAGCATCTGCCATACTAATGGGGACCGCGTAGATATTTCCCATAAACAAAGATGTTAAAAATAAAAATGGCACTAAAAATGGTTTGCAAAACAGGGCACCCACAGGAATGGAAAAGTTAACCAGATAATCGCGGATGTCCTGTTTAGTACTGGCAATCATAGTATGGGGTGCAAAGGTGGCACTCGAGCTGGCGGTGGTTATTGCAATCAGCAGAATAGAACCGATTGTCTTTACATACTCTATAGGATTTTCCTTTTCAATAAAAGCAATACTCAGCAGGTAAAGTAAGATAATTATTAGAAAACATACACATATAAGCACAACCACACCGATTGAGCTGAGGAGCGCACTGCCTTCTCCAGACAACAGCATATTGAAAATACAAATAAAAATCACCCATGGCATCAAGGAACAAAGGGCATCCAACAAGGTGGAAAAAATCAAATTAGATTCAGTTATTAACTTTGTTATTACTGGGAAGCGTCCTTTATATATTAGCATAACAATGCCGGTTATTGCTGCGAGGAATATCGTTTGTAATATGTTGCCTTCCAAAAAGGACTTAAAGATGTTTGAAGGAATAATATCAAACATCGTTTTGGCAAGCTCGGTCCAAACACTTCCTTCGCTAACGCCTGCAGCGGGAAATAAAGCATACCTGCCAACACGGTAATTACCGCCGCCACTACCGTTAGTCCCACAAACCAATTAAAGATTATTCGAAAAATGCGTTTCACCTGGGCGATATTTTCCATATTGAAAATGCTGGCCATAACTGACACGAAGAGAAAAGGAATGACAATCGCATTGAGCAAGCCGAAGAAAGTGCTGCTCAAGGGGGTTAGTAAAGACGCGGCAAGAGTTGGCCGTACAGACGGGGCAAAGCGATTTACGGCCAGCCCGCAGATTACGGCTGCGGCAAGGGCAAAAATAATGGAAACAATGGGATTGAACGCTTTTTCCTTGAGCGTAAAGGTAACGACATTACATCCATTTTCATAATTATAGGTGACGGTGGAAAGCCCAATTAAAATATTCTGACCGATGAACCCAAATTCCGATTCATCCTCTTCTTCATTAGGAGGGGCAAGAGGATCGGATTGTGCTCCTTTATAAGTTAATGACAGGGAGATGATTTTAAACCGCTTTCGAAAGTTTATTTCAAAAGTATCGCTTTCAGCTGCAGCTTCTGTCCAGTATACAATCGTCTCTTCCGTAAAGAGCTGAGCTCGAATAATGTCACGGTCGGTACATTTGTATTGTTTTAACATGTCACGAACAAAATCCGTGGCACTTTTTATATTTTTGATTTCCAGCTTGAGACTCTTTTTGTTTTCCATTTTTTAAGGCACATCCTTACTCTATTTTAGGTGAAATAGGAATTTCTACCCGACCACAAAAGTAATTATGTCGATATTTATATAATACAACTTGTCATCAAATTTCAAAAACAGGTGACATGGGGACGTCAGACTGTGTGAAAACATATCGTACAAGCCAAAAAAATAATCAGCCGAAAGCATTGCTAACCGGCCAAATATCGGCACTTTGTGGTATAATTAGCAAAGAAGTGAGGTGTTGATATTGGCCTACATAAAGGGAGAAGATCGGCAACAGATAACCCTTTTTCCAGAAAGCATAGACGAGTATATTAGTGAAGATAATCAAGTCAGAGTAATTGAAGCTTTTGTTATACGACTTGATGTAGCCAAATTGGGCTTCAAATACAGTCAAGAAGATACTATTGGCAGACCGTCATATAACCCACGAGATATGCTTAAACTTTATCTTTACGGATATTTAAACCGAATTCGCTCATCTCGGAGATTAGAGACAGAAGCCGGAAGAAACCTGGAGCTAATATGGTTAATGCGCAAGCTTAAACCAGATTTCAAGACCATAGCCGACTTCAGGAAAGACAATAAAAAGCCCTTGATGCAGGTCTTTAAGCAATTTAGCCTGTTATGCAAAGAATGGAATTTATACAGCCGAGAAGTAGTGGCAGTAGACGGTTCCAAGTTCAGGGCCAGCAACTCCAAACGCAACAACTACAACGAGAAAAAACTTAAACGGCATCTCAAGTATATAGATGAAAAAATAGAGCAGTATATGAACGAACTTGAAGCTGGAGACCAGGCGGAAGCGGGAACCCATAAGCCAACCGCCGAAGAAATCAAGCAACGCATTAAAGAACTCAAAGACCGTGAATTCAACTACGAAGAAAAACTCGAAGGTCTTCAAAATAGCGAGGATAAGGAGATTTCGACTACCGATCCTGATGCCAGGTTAATGGCAGTAAACAATAATGGCATAGAGGTCTGTTACAACGTACAACGAGGACGAACAATATTTAGGCATATTGATCAGGAACTTCTGGACGAAGTAGACCAGAGAACATCCGAGAACAAGAAACTTTATGCAAGGCGGCAAATGATTGTCGAGCACCCCTTCGGGACAGTAAAGAGAAGTTGGGGTTACGGGCATTTTTTAACCCGGGGATTGGAATCAGTACGAATGGAAACCTGTCTAAATTTCCTGGCATACAACATGAAAAGAGTAATAAACATCCTGGGGGTTAAGGAAATGATAAAGAGGTTGCAGCCAGCCTAAACTGAAACTATAACCTCTTTTGTTAAATCAATAAAAAAATATTATCTTGGGAGCCGGCTTGGTAATTTATGATTGGGTAGGCGTTTCTTGTCACACGGTCTGACGGAGTTGTTGACACCTTTCCTTGTAGACCCAGGCGAAAGAGGTCGCCGATCCATTTGGAATCTTTAGTGTCGTCCTTATTGCCTTTTATGGCCTTGACCCATTTGGGATTGGCAACGGTGACGTTGATGGAATCCTCAAGTAAATTGAACACGGGAACCCAATACTTCCCGGTAGATTCCATGCAGATGTCTATACAATTGTTGTCCAATAACCAGCGTTTAAATTGTAGGATGGAGTTATTGAAGGTGGAGAAACGTTTCTTCTGATAATGAGGGGTAATCCCCTCAGACGTGATGATGGTGCGACGAAAAATGTTTTATGGACATCTACGCCACAGCATATTGGATAAACGACTTTCACACTACTGCCTCCTCTTAAAGAAAAATGGTGTGGAGAAGGCAGGGACTGAACTGCCGCACATTCAACAGGAGTTAAAACAATGATTAGCGTACGGTCTCGAAGAACCACTTATTTGTGCTTGGAAGGCAGTCCTTACACTAGTTATTATACGGTTTTGGGTCAAATATGAGCAGTCTACTACTCGCCCCACCGTGCTTTGTAGTTTGCCTTCTCCTCAGACCCATTCTACTGCAATCCGGGGTGGTTTGCGCCCCGTTTTAATTACTATTTGTATCGCCGTATGCGGCGAGATGGAGGTTATTGTGAAAGTACCGAAGATTGATAAAACATATGCATTTATACTCGGTTTTATAATGTTAGCTATTATGCTGGGTTGGAGTATCCCGGTGCAAGCAGCCCAGGATGGGGATTACACTTATACTGTAACAGATGATGGCAAAGCTCAAATTACAAAATACACTGGAACTGGGGGGGATATAACCATCCCCAGTACGTTAGGCGGAATTAAGGTAACCAGTATCGGTAACTATGCCTTTTTCAATTGCACAGGTCTAACCAATATTACCATTGCTGAAAGTGTAACTGATATCGGAATATCTGCTTTTTACGGATGCACAAGCTTAACCGGTATTACAATCCCCGAAGGAGTAACTAATATTAACACATGGGCTTTTCATAAATGCACAGGCTTAACCAGCGTTACCATTCCGGCAAGTGTTGCTTATATCGGTGATTCTTTTGGAAGTTGCACAAGTTTAACTAACATTAATGCAGTTGCTGAAAATGTATATTATTCCAGTCAAGACGGCGTACTTTTTAATAAGGGAGGGACTACTTTAGTGCAATGTCCCGCAGGCTTAACCAGTATTACCATTCCCGAAGTGGTAACCAGTATTGGCGAAGGGGCTTTTATTGGCTGCGCAGACTTAACCAGCATTACCCTTCCTGAGGGAATAACCAGTGTTGGCGACGAGGCTTTTTGTGGTTGCACAGGCATAACCAGCAT
>JAQVWS010000136.1 GCA_028709585.1 Syntrophomonas sp.
ATTATCTGATTTTTATTAATATGGTTGCTGGCTTTGCTTTTGCCTGGGATAAATGGCTGGCACGTGCAGGAAACCGAAGAATATCTGAAGCAAGGCTGTTTTTGTTTGCTCTGCTGGGGGGAGCCCCGGGGGGATGGCTGGCAATGTATGTCTTTAATCATAAAACCCGTCACAAAAGATTTATATGGGGTTTGCCATGTATTATAATTTTTCAGGCAGGATTATTTGCTTACATATTAATCAGATATTAGAAAGGAACACTACGCCATGAAACGGATGCATGTAATAGCTACACTAATGTTGATATTGGCTCTGATTGGTTCAATAATACTATGGCCTTATCGAGGGAGTTTTATAGGGGGGCTGCTTTTTGCAGCCTGCGAAGCCTCATTGGTTGGCGCACTGGCTGATTGGTTTGCAGTGGTGGCGCTTTTCCGACATCCTTTAGGGCTGAAATTTATCCCCCATACAGCAATAATACCCAACAACCGGGAGCGCATAACCGAAGGGATTGTTAAAATTGTTGAAGAAGATTGGCTAAGTCTGGATTTCATAAAGCAAAAAATAATTAATTATCAATTAATTGATAGGTTAGCTGCCATTCTGCAAACCGAAGAAGGCTGCCGTGGCTTGAATCGCATAGTTCAATCAGTTGTTACCAATACCCTGAAAAACATAAATCCTAAGGACGCAGCTGGGTTTGCGCATCAATTAATAGCTGAAAATATCCAGGAACTTAAGATATCACCGTTACTGGTTGAGCGTATGGAGGTTTCAGTTAAAAAAATGTATGGTGATGATGTGATACAGTTTTTTCTCAGATGGGCTGTTGCTGCTACCCAAAAAGAGGAATTCCAGCTAATTATAAAAAGAACCTTAAAAAAAGCTGCCAACGATTATTCTCAAAATGGCAATTTCTTACGCAGATTAGGCAAGGGACTCGGTGAGAGTCTGGATGTCTTTAACTATGATGAAGCATCGGAGGCGCTCTCCAAGCGTATAAACAGCTCTTTAATTGAGATGAAGAACCCCAGTAATAAATTCTATGTTCGGCTTAAAGCTGAAATGGAGAACCTTCGCATTGCTGACCCTGATTCAGCGGCAGTGATGTTAAGCGAGTTGCTGCAAAAGATCATTAATACAGATGCTGGAGTTGCAGTAACAGAAGATGTACTGTCTGCTATACAAATGCAGTTAATTAGTGATGCAGATGAAGAAAAGCCTGTTATTAGATTCATAACCAATATGATTATTGAACAGGTTAATATTATTCGCAGTGACCAGGCCAGAAAAGACTATCTGGAATCATGGCTTAAAAGTGAGCTATTGGATTTCCTGGAACATTATCATGGGGTTATAGGCAGGATTGTGAGAGAGAAGCTGCATAATCTTAATGATCTGGGGTTGGTCAAGTCTCTTGAGGATAAAGTAGGGGATGATCTGCAATGGATTAGGATAAACGGTACCGTTATAGGAGCTCTGGTGGGGATATTACTATATTTGGCGCGTTATTGGCTATAAGTTATTAAGTAAAAAAATATGTATTCACTTTTCAGAATATGGATAATTATGGGCAAAAAAGGGAAGCATTAATCTAAATCCTTTATTTTTATCTAAATAACTAAAACGGAGAGTGAGTGCATTTAATGAAATGGGAGAAAATTAACAGAAATCCTTCTCTAATCTATACCTTGATTATTTGTTTGCTGGTTTTTCTATTTATAGGCTATGAAATGTACAAATCTAAATCGGAGGTTATTGCCAGTGTAAACGGTGAAAAGATCAATCGGGATCAGTTTTACGTTGCCTTAGTGGAATCAGGCGGCAATCAAGTATTAGATACATTGATAACTCAGAAGATTATAGAACTTGAAGCCGAAAAACATAATATTGTGATTTCCGATCCTGATATCCAAAATGAAATGAATAAATATTATGAATACTATGGAGGAGAAGAGGGATTTAAACAGGCTTTAAGCGCTAGTGGCTATACCTTGGAGAAGGTCAGAAGCGATATTATTAATAACTTAAGAGTTAAAAAAATTCTTGAACCACAGGTTAGTATTACAGAAACGGAACTGCAAGATTATTTTACTGAAAATAAAGAAAGTTTTGATCAGGAAGAACAGGTAAAAGCCAGCCATATTCTGCTGGATAATTTACAAACGGCCTCAGAGGTTAAACAGAAATTGAACAATGGAGAAGATTTCGCGCTATTGGCGCAAAACTATTCCACTGATACCAACAATAAAGACAATGGAGGAGATTTGGGTTATTTCAGCAGAGGGAATATGGCTGAAGAGTTTGAGGAAGCGGCTTTTGCATTAGAAATTGGACAAATAAGTGAGCCGGTAGAAACAGAATACGGATTTCATATTATTAAGCTGACAGATAAAAAAGAAGCGGCCGCGGCTGATTATGAACAAACTAAGCCTAAGATAAAAGATATTTTGCTGGAAAAAAACATCGGCGATAGATATGATAAATGGATTCAGGAGCTATATCAGCAATATGATGTTCAAAATTACCTAATTAACTAAATAATAATTGGGAGCATAGAAAATATTGTAATAGATAGTATATAAAACCATAATAGTTTTGGCCTATAACGTGAATATTATTAATGGATCAAGCAATTGGAGGTTGATAGTATGGATAAAAAGGTTATAGGCTATTTTGAAGACAGCAATAAAGCAGGGGAAGCAGCCAATGAACTAAAACAAAAAGGTTTTCGGGAGATTTCAATTCTAGGTAATGATAACGGTAAAAGCCAAGGCAAAAAGGGAATGAACACTGATAATCAGGGCCTTTCCGGCGGCACCATGACCGGTAGCGCAATAGGCGGTTTAGCGGGTTTAGGCATAGGTACCGGTGCATTAGGTGCTCTGGGGGCTGCAGCTCTAGCTATCCCAGGTGTAGGCCCAATATTGGCCATGGGACCTTTGGCGGCTATTATCGGTGGTGCTGTGACCGGTGGCATTGCCGGAGCTTTGGTTGATTATGGAATTCCCAAAGAGCGCAGCGACTTCTACGAAAGCAAAATTAAAGAAGGTAAAACCGTAATGATACTGAAGGCTAATGAAGACCAAACTGATGCGGTGGCTTCGATTCTAAGGAATTATGATGCCAAAGACGTAAGGGTTCATTAAATTTCAGGCAAGAGTGCAGTATTTAAAAAGATTATTAAACTTGTGCGACTGATCGTTAGCCCTCCCAGCAGATATGAATATAAGCTGGGAGGGCTATAATATATTATGAATTAATAAAACTTATATGATGAGTTTTTTACATTCAGATTCCAGGGAACAGACTCCGCAAGAAGGTTTCTTTTTGCATTGACATTTAGCGTGTCTAACTATTAATGCGTGGAATTCCCCATACATATTTATATCCGCAGGTATGTTGGCCTCAATCAATAAACGCAGGTCTTCATATTTATTGGGTGCATTGAAGCCGAGTCTGGATAAAAACCGTTTGGTATAGGTATCAACCACAAAATAAGGTTTATTCAGGGCATACAATAAAATGGAATCAGCAGTTTCATAACCAATGCCCTTAACGGCCAGAAGCTCCTGGCGAATCAGATAACTGTCTTGCGCCCTGGCTCTCTTAATATCATAATCGTATTTTGAGTACCATTGGGTAAGAGCTTTGAGCTTTAACGCTTTCTGATTATAATAACCGCTGGGGAGGATTATCTGTGCTAATTCATCATTGTCCTTCGAGGCTATAAACTCGGGGGATAACCTTTTCCCGAAATTATTAATGGCTTTTTCCACATTAGCCCAGGTTGTATTTTGGGTTAATATAGCACCAACCATCATCTCAAAAGGGGTCTGGGCCGGCCACCAGTTCTGCGGGCCGTAAATATGCAAAAGGGTTTTATAGATTGCGGGTAGTTTTTTCATGTTATCTCTCCAAATTTTTATAATAAGGATTTAATTATTGTTAACGGGATGGTTCATCATGAAACTGCCTGTTTTTTAAAGAATATTTATGCCTAAAGAATATGACTCCGGCAACAGCTATAGGAATAAGGGTGAAAAAGTACATAGTCTGATAATTGGTTAGTGCTGCTACATATCCCCATAATATTGTGCCCAGACCTATGCCCAGGTCAAAGGCAATGAAGAAGGTGCCAGTAGCTGCACCTCTTCGGTTAGGGGGAACGTTACATACCGACAGAGCCTGTAAGGTAGGGTTTAAAATACCATATCCAAGACCGAGAAATGAGCCAGCTATAATAAAATGCAATATGGATTGGGAAAGAGCAGTTACAGTTACTCCAATCAGCAGTGACATATGAGCAATAATCAATACAGTAATGAGATAACCTTTATCAACCCAACGACCGGCTATGGGTCTGGAAATAAACATTATTGAGGCCATGGCAGTAAAAAATAAACCAATATTAAAAATACCGCGTTCAGCAGCATGCAATGAAATAAAAGAAAGCACCGCCCCATATACAGCAGCCACAAAGAACGCCATACCAGATGGAATCACAGCCTTTTTCTCAAGTAACTGGGACCATACAACATCAGCTTTGGGGTGGGTAGTCTTGCTAATTGTTTGTGAATTGCGGATAAACAGACTAGCTCCCAAAGATAGCATGGTCAGTACAATTATTGCCCCAAACATCAGGGGATAACCAGATTTTCCAATCAAGCTAAAACCGATAATTGGCGCAATAGTCATTGAGAGGGAGGAAGTTAAACCAAAATAACCCATGCCTTCATTTAAACGTGACATGGGCAAGTTATCTACTACCAAAGTGACCATTGCAGTAGTGGCAAGGGCTAAGGCGAAACCATGCAGAATACGTATTAAAGATACTATTAAAATTCCCCTGGCTGGAATATAAAGCAATGAAGCAGTCGCCATCATAATCATACCCAGCAGCAGAATTCTTTTCCTGCCATGGTTATCAACCAGCCATCCCGCCAAGGGACGCATTATCATAGCACCTGCAGTATAGGCACCAACAACATATCCAATATCTTTTTGGTCTCCGCCGATTTCCATTATATAACCAGGCAAGCAGGGGATTAGCATCTGAGTACTCATAAATAAAACAAAGTTGGTTAAACATAACAGGGTAAAATTAAAGGTCCAGATATAAGAGAGCTTCTCTGCCTGGAGTATGCTTTCATACTTGTTTTCCTGGGACTGTTCATTTAACATATAGTGACCTCTTTAAAGTATATTAACAAATATTTTGCCAAACGGATAATTTATTGTTGTTAATTATAAAGCATTTATGTTATAATAATAAAAATAAATAATATAATTTATTGTTCTCATTGAATCGGCCGGGGGTACGTACGTAAAGTTGTATGACTGGCAAATAAGGTTCTTTAAGATAGGTAGTCGGGCGTACAGTGGTTGCTCGATTACATGTTTCTAATGACAGGCTCCATCTCACGGAGTCCTGTATTAGCGAATTAAAACATCCCTCTGTCAGAAAAGGCAGAGGGATTTCTGTTTGCATATGGGTACTATTATTATGTAAGGTTGTATTCCTAATTTACGGAATGGCCAATAATAATCCTCTTGACCACGTTGTCCTCAATCCTAAATACTATATAGTGTTGGGTAGTGCCATACAAAGCATCGAAAAAATGAGGTTTAGATTTATCATAGGCCCGGGTATAGTTTTCACCGTATTTTTGCGTAATATTGGTGAAACCATCATTGACTTTGACGCCTCGAGCGGTGGATAAATCGCTTATATTGATATCTATCTTTTCAAGG
>JAQVWS010000137.1 GCA_028709585.1 Syntrophomonas sp.
GGTATCGATTAACAGCTGTGTAGAGGTGGATTTAACCGGGCAGGTCTGTTCCGAATCAATAGGAACCAGACAGATCAGCGGTTCCGGCGGACAGTTGGAATTTGCCCTGGGAGCATACTATTCCAAAGGGGGTAAATCGTTTATCTGTTTAGCTTCAACTTTTAAAACCAAAGACGGCAATATTGTGTCAAATCTTAAGCCTATGTTGACACCTGGGGCAATTGTTACTACCCCACGGCCGGTTGTTCATTACCTGGTTACTGAATATGGCAAAGCCATTCTCAAAGGCAAATCAGTCTGGGAAAGGGCCGACCTTATTATTAACCTGGCTGCGCCCCAGTTCCGGGATGATTTAATAAAAGATGCTCAAAGAATGGGAATGTGGAAGAGGTCAAACAAAATTGTATAAGCATTGAACAATACAATATGGTTGTGTCTCGATTAACGCCGTTTGAAAATCTCAGTATTTTCAATGGCTTACGTGATAATTTAGGGGAGGAAAGAATATGCGTGAAGTTGTAATAGTTGATGGAGTCAGGTCAGCCATTGCCAAATCAGGGAGAAAATCCTGGTTTGCCAATGTTAGAGCAGATCAATTAGGGGCTGAGGTTCTTAAAGGATTAGTAAAGCGTAACAACATAAATCCAGAGATAATTGAGGATTTAGTTTACGGAGCATCCTATCAGTTTAAGGATATGGGACAGGATCTTGCCCGGCAGACAGCTATTGTATCTGGGCTGTCATTAAATATACCCGGTACGACGGTAGAACGTTTCTGCGCTGGTGGATTACAGGCGGTTCAGTTCTCAGTAGCGCAAATAATGGCAGGCTGGGCAGACTGTATTGTTGCCGGCGGGACTCAGCATATGACTCATCTGCCGATGAACAGCGGAAGGGAACTTCATCCGAAGCTGGGGGAATGCATGGATATAAATGCCACCGCAATGGCTTGGACAGCAGAATTCCTTACGAAGGAGAAAAATATCTCACGCGTTGAGCAGGAAGAATTTTCGGTATGGAGCCACCAAAAGGCAGCTAAGGCTACCCGGGAAGGAAAGTTTAAAAACGAAATCATCCCTATTGAAGCTGAAGCTATGCAGAATGATAACACTACAGTTCGTATAGTGGCTGATCGTGATCAGGGCATCAGAGAGGATGCCAGCCTGGAATCGTTGGCAAAATTAAAACCTCTGTTTGAGAATGACCCAACCGCAGTGGTAACAGCCGGAACTGCCAGCCAAACCAGTGACGCATCAGCGGCACTTCTTATAATGAGTAGAGAAAAAGCGCAAGAGCTAGGTCTAAAGCCGCGCCTTAAATTATTGTCCTTTGTTGCTAAGGGCTTTGATCCCAGATATACGATGATGGGACCCATCTATGCAATTCCAACTGCTTTAGCGAGAGCAGGACTAAAGAAAGATGATATTGATGTTTGGGAAGTAAATGAGGCATTTGCCGTACAATCCGTAGTATGCATGCGTGAGCTTGATTTACCCAGAGAGCGGCTGAACATGTGGGGAAGCGGTATTTCAATCGGTCATCCATTGGGTTGCACAGGGGCTAGGATGACTACTACTATTATGAATATTCTTGATGATGTAGATGGCAAATATGGGGTTGTTTCAATGTGTGCAGCATATGGTCATGGAGCAGCAGCCGTTTTTGAGCGAATCAAATAATTATCCATGAATAAGGCACTAAACATTAGATCTCTTGTGAAGGAGGATAAGAATAATGAATTCATTAAGCGGAAAAGTAGCCATAGTGACAGGAGCAGGGCAAGGAATTGGAAAAGCCCTCGCCTTATTCCTGGCTAAAGAAGGCGCCAAGGTAATTGTCAATGATTTGGGCACCAATGAAAATGGAGATATAAAGCTGGCTGATGCTGTAACCCAGGAAATAAAAGAGGCTGGCGGCGAAGCAACTGCTAATTATAACAACGTTGCAGGCTTTAATGAAAGCCAAAAGATTGTTGAGCAAGCCATAAACAATTATGGTAAAATCGATGTTTTGGTTAATAATGCCGGAATAGTACGTGACCGCATTCTTTTCAAGATGTCTGAATCAGAATGGGATTCAGTTATTGCAGTTAGTTTAAAAGGCAGTTTTAATATGACCCGCGCAGCGGCTGAACATTTCAAAGCCCAAAACAGCGGCCGTGTAATAAACTTCACATCTACCACCGGTTTGATCGGAAACGTCGGACAGGCTAATTATGCAGCAGCCAAGGCAGGAGTTGTAGGGCTTACTAGATCAACAGCTCTGGATATGGCTCGTTTCAATGTGACTGCAAATGTTATTGCTCCCTTTGCTTGGAGTCGTATGTCTGATTCAATCCCAGCAGATACTGAAGATGGCAGAAGGAGAAGGGCTATTGCCCAAATGATGACAGCGGATCATATTGCCCCCCTTGTTGCCTATCTGGCCAGTGATCTTGCCGGTCATGTCAGCGGACAGATCTTCTGTGTACGCGGCAAAGAAATCATGCTATTTTCACAGCCGCGTCCCATTAAAACCGCAATAAACTTGCAGGGCTGGACTGTTGAGAATATTGACGCATCTTTGATGGATTGGTTTAAAGGCGGTTTAACTCAAATGGATACCAGCCCCAGTGTGTTTTCTTATAAACCGGTTGTATAGTTAATTGTAAGTAGGGAACAGGGAAGTAAAGATATTGCCCTGTTCCCTTATATTCTATTTCTCTCCTTAATATATAAATGTGAGTCAGTTGCTGGCTCATATTAGTTGCAAAATGAACAAAACTAGATTATTTAGGTATGAGTATCGGAGGCAGATCATGTGAATACAAAATTGACTCAGTTATTAGGAATAACTTACCCTATATTGCAGGGGGCAATGGCATGGATTTCTGAAAGCCGGTTAGTTTCTGCTGTTTCCAATGCTGGAGGTGCAGGAATCATCGCCGGTGCAGGACGTTCAGCTGAATGGATACGGGAGGAGATATGCCAAACAAAAACAATGACTGATAAGCCCTTCGGTGTCAATATCCCAGTTAGACATCATCAAAAAGATGATATTTTTAATATGATCTGTAAGGAAAAAGTTGCATTTGTAACCCTTGGTGGTGGTAATCCCGTTCCGTATATCGAGCGGCTTCATCAAGCAGGTATCAAGGTGATTCCGCTGGTAAGCAATGTTAAAATGGCGAAAAGCGCTGAGGCGGCTGGTGCTGATGCCATTATTATTGAAGGCATGGAAGCAGGGGGCCATATTGGCAAAGCTACTACAATAGCCTTGTTAACCAATGTTATTCCTGAAGTCAAGCTGCCAGTAATTGCTGCTGGTGGAATTAGTGATGGTCGGGGGTTTGCTGCAGCTTTAATAATGGGGGCTTCGGGTGCCCAATTGGGTTCTCGTTTTTTAATAACTGAAGAATGCAGGGTACATCCTCGTATCAAGAAAAGAATTTTAGCTGCTATTGATACTGATTCAGTTGTAACTGGACACCTGAATGGGCCTGAAGTCAGATCGTTAAAAAATCAATTAACCTCCCGTTATCTGGAACAGGAAAAAAACGGCGCCGCTAAGGAAGTGCTGGATAAAATGCTGACAGGCATGAACATGGCGGCTGCTATGGATGGTGACGTTGAAAACGGACTTATTTATGTTGGACAGAGCCTTACTCATCTCAATAAAATTCAACACGTTGATGAAGTTATTCAAGAGTTAGTGAGTGATACCGTTAATATCCTGACATATGCTCCAAACATAATAATTTAACAGTTTGTTATTCCTAGCAGAGGAGAATACAGAAAAAGCTTAAGATGGGAGATGGCAGGTTTCCTTGAAATTATTTATATATTAATTTTCATGACAGTTTTCAGTATATTTGTTATGTTTAATCATTAATCTTTTTTACAGGTCTGCGCATTAGAAATCTAATAAAAGATGATACGGTTTAATTGGAGTCGTTGCGACGGCTTTTAAACGACAACTTGACAAGATCATTGATGGCTCTTACAACAAAGTCTTTGGTTTCTGCATCTATACTCTTAATTGCCTCGAGTATAGACATAGCTTTCCTCTGCCAATCCTCGGAAAAGTCAAAAACGGTTACCGCATTAGTTTTCTCAATTATCTGATAAAAAGTGGCAACGAATAATTCGCGCTTATCATCTGTTAAAGTGCTGAGCCAATGATTAAGGGTTTTATGCATATGCATGGAACTGCTGGAAATATTCCTGGCATAACAAAAATCATCATCACCAATAGACCAGGAAAAAGGATCATGCTGCATAAAACCTATACGGTTGCTTTTAACTACAAAATAATTAACCTTGTCCTGAAAAAGCATGCCAACCACAGACGATTGCGGTAAAGTTTTGTGTATACGATCTTTGATTTTCGGAAATCCGGGATTATTAAATATATAATCTCTAAAACCAGGTCCATCATGATTAAAAATGTTTATTATCCGATCCTGAACGGAAGGTTGGCATTGTATGGCTGAATAAACCGCAATATTGCCGCCTTTGGAATGCCCTCCTATTATAATCATTCCAGGAATAAGCTTAGCGGTTGCGTTTAAATATTTGACCCCTTCCTCCTGAGCTGGAATTGGACTAGCAAATGCCATATTAAAATCTTCCTTCCACCCAATTAAAGTTGTATCTGTTCCTCTATAGGCAATATACATCGTTTTATCATCTAATAGATATGTCACGGCCGAAAACTGTTTTTCCTGTTGGGGATCAATCCGGTTTATGTAATAATTTAGTTTTATATTGCGAAACCTTGGACTGGCAGCAAGAGCAAACAAAAGTCTGCGGTTACTCTCCGCATCACGAATATTATTAAACATAGATGAAAACATTTCCGCTTTTAATAAATCACCGATCCGAACAGGAATACCAGCATTGGCTATATCGGGTACCAGTTGCTTGAAATCCACATATGCAAACTGTGACAAAACTAAACTATCAACCGGATTAAACCATTTAACATCAAAAGTGACCATTTCGTTTTGCACATATTCAATAATATTTTTAATGGTAGTTGCTCCTCTCGTACTGTTCCATAATATTTTAATTATACCACGCAATTAAATTACGATTTAAATATGATGAAATAAAAAGTATTTCTATATTTTATAAAATTGGAAATATTTTACTGGTATTCAATGAAAATAAAGTATATATTGTTAACTATTGTGTATAAGAAAGAGGAGCAGTAAAAAAATGTCTACTAGTGAATCAATTGTTAAAGAAATAGAAAAGTTACGAGAGGAGTTGAAGATATTAGGAGATGACGAAAATTTAACAAATTCAGAATTGTTGAAGAAAAGCCAACAACTCGATAGATCAATTGTGGAATACTACGAATTAGCAAAGAAAATTACTGGATAAGCCTGGTGCCCCTTGGACTATATAATCTTTTATTTCTTGTTTTGGGCGCAGATTAATCGAAATCTTCTGCATTTCGGCTGTACCCATTTAAAAATAGCATATACTAGCCAGAGGCCAATATATGCTTCAGCACCAATTATTTTATATGATGTTTGGGTATCACCCCGTCTTCTTAAGAACCTTATAATGGCATACATAGCGCTCATAATATGTCAAATATGGCATAGGTTTACAGGCGGTTGCTATTTTTAGCATTAACATGTTAAATAATATTTTAATGCTTTTCTAAAATATGACTGCCATCACAAAATGGCTGTTTTTTTGACTTGCAACAACGGCAGAGCACTAATCGATCTGATTCTTTGATTA
>JAQVWS010000024.1 GCA_028709585.1 Syntrophomonas sp.
TTCAATCCATAGCCTTCGCTGAAGCGATCCGGCACATAGTAATCAGCCTGACAGCCCAGACTATTAAGGCATTTTTTCAGCAGTACAATACTGCAAACCCCATCTACGTCATAATCTCCATATATAACTACCTTTTCCTGTTTAGTGATGGCCTGTCTTATTCTAGCTACAGCGGTTGACATACCCTTCATTGCCATAGGATCAATTAATCTCTCCAAGCCTGCTTGCAGAAAATACTTAGCCTGGTCGGCATCAATTATACCCCTGCAGGCCAACAAACGTGATACTAACATGGATATCCCCAGCTGTTGATGAATCTCCCTGGCCGCGTATTCATTATGTTCTTGCCTCTCCCATATTATATCCAAACGGTTTGTCCTCCCTGTACACAAATTGCTAAATAATGACCGCGCATTCTCTCACCATGCCCGGTCAAGCTAAAAATATCTTTATTATTCTGATTTTATACTTTTTCATAATATCATTCACCTGTTATTTTCCCAACCAATCTATAGCTGTTCCCAGCCAGCAATAAAATAATAATTATTCTATAATTAGAGCAATAGTTGCTTTTATTGTATAAAATGCTATATTAGGTGTTAGATTTTTAATTGGAGGGTGAGTAGATGCAGGAAGAATCCTTATTACGTATAAATGAACTATCCAGGAAGAAGAAAACCGAAGGTCTTACCGCGGAGGAGCAAGCTGAGCAAGCTGAGCTTTACCGGGTTTTTATTGATGATATTAAAAATCAGGTAAAAACTGCTCTGGACAATGAGATAGAGATATGTAAATCCGAAGAATAATCTAATGCTATATAAAATCCTTTTCACCAGGTAAGAACCTACTTACCTGGTTTTTCTATGGCCTGAAGCTCATGCAGATTTTTCCATAATAATCCTTCGCAAATTACATAGAATTTAAATACAACAATATGAAGTATTGGGAGGTGGCTAGTTTGGCAAAAATAAGGCATATGTATCCAGGAGGCAATACCTGCTACGGTTTTCATTCCTTTTATGATTATATTATACCCCATGACGCCCTGAAAAAAATCGTACTGAAAGGTGGTCCAGGGGTAGGTAAATCCACGTTACTGAAAATGGTTGGCAATGATCTAAGTGAAGCTGGTATTGATTTGGAATATCATTGGTGTTCATCTGACAATGACTCCCTGGACGGGCTGGTTGCCGGTGACCAGCAGCTATGCATGCTTGATGGCACTGCTCCTCATTTGGTTGATCCCCGCTACCCGGGGGCTGTGGATTCAATCGTTAATTTAGGGGACTTCTGGGATGTAAGTAAGATTATCGGCAAAAAAAATAACATTATCAAACTCACTCGTCAGAAAGGGCTAAGTTTTGAACGGGCTTACAACCGCCTCCAAGAGGCTAAAGCGGCCTGGTGGGAATGGAGCACATACTATCGGGAATCATTAGATAAAAAAGCAGTAAACCGCAATATTTTAGCTTTGTCCGCTGATTTTTTCCAGAATGCACCTCAATCTGACCGGACTGCCCGCCATCTCTTCGCCGCTGCTTTAACTCCGGGGGGCATTGTAAACAAAGTTGACAGCTTGATTGAAGATAACTGGAATTTATTTGCCGTTAAGGGCAGCCCGGGATCAGGGGTTAAGGATCTTTTTAAGCATATAGAAAATATGGCCGGTCTATATAGCATATATGCCGAGATATATCATTGCCCCTTTGATCCTGCTCACATCGACTTGATTATCATTCCTGCCAACAAATCTGTTCTCCTGGATATAAGCGGCCATATTGCTGATTATGAGAGTAATTTACCGATTCGCAGATACAAGCGCATGATGGACTTTGATCAATTATTAAATGAATCCGCTATAAGTCCTTACCGGCATAAATTGGCAGCCAGCCAGGAACGTTTTCAAAATGGCCTGCAGGAAGCTATTGCTTTTATTCGCAATGCCAAAGAGATCCACCATGAACTGGAAGCAAACTATGTAGATGCCATGGATTTTATTAAAGTAGCAGAATTCAGAAAGGAACTGGTGAAAACTTTTTTGGCGGAAGCAAATAAACAATAATTAAGCCAAAACACCGGTCAATTAGCGGATTAAATTTAGGGATATCCAATAACCAGCCCAGTTTTAGAGCTGTTGCCCTTAGACGATAGCAAGAGAGGCTTGGTGGAAGAACACTTTGCCTCCTTGTTCTTTCGGTTGAGGGTAGGGTTCAATATGTTTAGAAGTCAGGCGGGCCCTACACCAGGCTTGTTTTATATCTTATAACGGTTATTCAATTTTTAACCGGTTACCGAAACCTGGCGCATATGCGTTGGGCTTGAGACAGCACTTCCTTTTCATCAATAGTCTTTAATACCCGATCCTGCATTATTATATTGCCGTCAACTATTACTGTATTCACATCAGAGGCTTGCCCGGCATAAACCAGGTTAGCTACCAAATCATAACACGGTATGAGATGGGCCTGGGCAGTATTAAGCAAAATAATATCGGCCTTCATCCCAACTTTGATCTGGCCTGTTTCAGAGCTCAGCCGCAGCGCCCTGGCACCGTTGACAGTTGCCATCTCCAGAGCCTGATAGGCTGGTATGACCGTGGGATCTGAAGTATTAACCTTATGCAGCAATGCACAGGTTCTCATTTCCTGGAGCATATCCAGATTGTTGTTGCTGGATGCCCCATCTGTGCCTAGTGCCACTGGTATTCCCGCCTCCAGCATCTTCGGAACCGGAGCAATCCCACTGGCCAGTTTCATGTTGCTTTCGGGATTATGAGCCACACCTACCTGGTATTTTGCTAATATTGCAATATCTTCATCAGTAAGATGCACGCAATGAGCAGCCAGGACTGAATGTTCAAAAAAACCTAAACTTTCCAGATGGGCTGTTGGAGTTTTACCGTAGATACGGGTTATATCCGCGACTTCACCCGCAGTTTCAGCCAGGTGGATATGTAATCCTATGTTCAATTCCTCCGCCAGTTCCATCACTTTGCGCAAGTAATCGGGGGGACAGGTATAGGGTGCATGAGGCCCCAGGATAAACTTTATCCTGCCATTGGCTTTTCCCTGCCATTTCCCTGCCAGTTCCCTGCTCTCGGTAAGCGCCTGTTCATTTTCCGGTCCTACGCCTATCATGCCTCTGGCCAATACTGCCCTTATTCCGGTTTTTTCCACCGCCCGGGCTACTTCATCCATATAGAAGTACATGTCGGCAAAACAAGTTGTTCCCGATTTTATCATCTCAACAATCGCCAGCATGGTTCCCCAGTAGATATCCTCCGCAGTAAGACGGGCTTCCAGAGGCCATATCTTTTTCTCCAGCCATTCCATCAGGGGCATATCGTCGGCATAGCCACGTAATAGGGTCATGGCTGCATGGGTATGAGTATTGATGAAACCGGGCAAGGCCATTTGGTTATGTCCGTCCAGCCTTTGTTCATAATTATCTGCAGGGGCTTCTCCAGGGCCGATTTTTTCTATACAATTATCTGCAATAACTATATACCCTTTTTCGATAGATTCATCATTTGCAGTCATGGGTACGATACTAACGTTTTCTATAAGGAGTTTCATATCTGTGCCCCCATCTCAAAATTCATTAGACCTTTGCCTGTCCGTAGCTGCGAAAATTCTCATTTAATAACTTGGTCTCTTCCGGCGACAAAGTATTAGCCCCCCCTAAAACTTTAGCGAGCAAAGCAACTTTAGCCGTCTTTTCAGCAATATAGCATACTTGTAATGCGTCCGCAGTCCTCTTTCCCACCCCTATAAGGCCGTGATTGGCCAGCAATACCGCATTGCCTGCACCCAGCGTTTGAACAGCCATCGCGGCCAAATCGTCAGAGCCGCACTTGGCATAGGGGGCGGTCATGATTTCATGGCCAACAATCTGAGCAGTTTCTTCCAAAATAACCGGTATACTCATCCCAGCCACGGCAAAAGCGGTGGCATAAGTACTGTGCACATGTACAACTGCTCCCACATCCGGTCGATTGCAGTATATTGCCGCATGGAGAGGAGATTCTACCGAAGGTTTAAATTTCCCTTCCACAACGCGGCCTTGATAATCCACCAGGACAATATCTTCTATGGACATGGTTCCATAATTCATGCCCGAAGGGGTAATCAGCATCAGGGGCTGGTTGTCAGCTTTCCTGCTTACATTGCCCCAGGTGCCCGTAACCATTTTAGCCGCAGATATCTCCTGGGCGGTTTTTAACACCTCTCTGCGTTCCGATAGGTATTCCATCTCCGTCCCTCGCCTTCCATCTGGCTTGTCCCGCCAGCTATAATCAAAAAGCGTGGTAAATTACCCGTTTAATCAGCAGCAGATCGTTGCCGTTGCAGGCCTTGTTCCACCGGAGGGTAAATTATACCTTTTTCGGTAATTATCCCACTTATTAGAGCAGCGGGAGTGACGTCAAATGCCGGGTTGAAAACCTTAACCTCAGGTACAGTGATATATTTCCCGCCCAACCGACGCACTTCCTCCGCATCACGTTCTTCGATAGGTATATCCAGTCCGGTATGAATGCTCATGTCAATGGTAGACCAGGGTGCTGCTACATAGAAAGGCAAGCCATGATAATTGGCCAGCACCGCCAGGGAGTAAGTCCCTATTTTATTGGCGGTGTCCCCATTGGCAGCTATACGGTCGGCCCCCACTACCACAGCACCTATTCGGCCCAATCTCATCAGGTGAGCTGCCATGCTGTCCGTTATCAGGGTAACCGGTATTTTGTCCTGCATTAACTCCCAAACCGTAAGCCTTGCTCCTTGCAAAACCGGACGCGTTTCGCAAGCCCAAACCTGCCTGATTTTACCAGCTTTATGTGCAGAGCGAATAACTCCCAGAGCAGTTCCATAGCCACAAGTAGCCAGAGACCCGGCATTACAGATAGTCAATACTTGGGTATCAGGCGGCAGTAATACCTGACCCAGTTCCCCAATAGTAATATTGATGGTCACATCTTCATCGAACATATTCTTGGCTGCACTCAGCATTTCTTCAGCTAAATCATTTAAATTGAGATGTTTTTTGCCCTCAAATACTACTCTCATTTTATTTATTGCCCAACAAAGATTTACAGCCGTTGGACGGGATGAAGCCAATAATCGTTCCGCTTCGTGATAATAGTTCTCCAACTGGTCTCTCGGCCCTTTGTAATTAATCACGGCCAGAGCCAGGGCAAAAGCGGCGGCAACTCCAATAAGCGGAGCTCCCCTTATCTTAAGCTGCTTTATGGCCAGGGCCAAATCCTGATGATTGTACATTTTTTCATATTCCATCTGGCCCGGGAGCAAGTTCTGATTAAGTATTACAACCCCACCGGCATCGGAATCATAGTATATATTGCGAATCATGCCTGGTTCATCCTGGTTTCCTTTAATATTTCCCTGCAATCGCAATCTCTCGCATCGCTTATATATTTTATACTCTCCAGAATTAAATACTGAACATCGTGAATACTGTTCTTCATAACCTCTACTACTTCAGCATGGGTGAGGATACGGGGTGAAATCCCGGCCGCATGATTAGTGACAATTGATATGTTCGCATAACAGATCCCCATCTCCCTGGCCAGACATACCTCAGGAACACTGGTCATGCCGATTATATAGCCTCCCAGCATTTTAAACATCCTGATCTCAGCGGCGGTTTCAAACCGGGGGCCTTCGGTACACACATAAGTGCCTCCGTTGTAAACCTTCAGCCCTTTCTCATCGCCGGCTTTTTTTATGGCGTTCCTGATCTCCGGACAATAGGGTACAGTCATATCGCAGTGAACTACACCCTCTGAACCACCTTCAAAAAAACTGCTATGACGGTTCTTGGTAAAGTCCAGGAACTGGTCGGCCAGAACGTAATGGCCTGGTTTACAGTCATAGTGCAATGAACCCACTGCGGCAGTAGCAATAATTGTTTTAACTCCCATCTGCTTAAGAGCAAGAATATTAGCCCGGTAGTTTATCAAATGGGGGGGAACGCTATGATCCACACCATGACGGGGAATAAATATAATTTCCTCTTCACGGTATTTGCCTAAAATTGCATGTACTTCACCAAATGGGGTTTTTTCAATAATATTTTGAGCATTATCAATCATCTCGGGGTTGTATACCCCTGTTCCTCCGATAAATGCTATTTTGGGCATATAATTACCTCCTTTTTAAAACTTATTAGGAATTATCAAATAATGCCTGTGCAAATATCTGCGGTGAAAAATCGCGCAGGTCTTCCAAACTCTCTCCCGTTCCCACCAATTTTACTGGTATATCCAATTCTTTAGTTACCGCTATAACAATGCCACCCTTGGCCGTACCATCTAATTTGGTTAGTACTATCCCTGTTACTCCGGTAGATTCTTCGAAAATTTTAGCTTGGCTAATTGCATTTTGTCCGGTAGTAGCATCAAGCACTAGCAGAACTTCATGGGGCGCAGAAGGTATCTCTCTCTCAATGACCTTTCTTACTTTTCCGATCTCTTTCATCAAATTGACTTTGTTCTGCAGTCTCCCGGCAGTATCTATTATCAATACGTCAGCCTGGCGAGCACGGGCGGCATTAACTGCGTCATACACTACCGCTCCAGGATCTGCGCCTTCCAGGTGTTTAATCAACTCGACCCCTACTCGATCAGCCCAGATTTGAAGTTGATCTATGGCTGCAGCTCTGAAAGTATCCGCTGCTGCTAGAATAACCTTTTGTTTTTCATTCTTGTACCTGTAGGCCAGCTTGGCTATGGTAGTGGTTTTGCCAGCCCCGTTTACTCCTACCACCAAAATAATACTGGGTTTTTCAGCGCATTTGTTCAGGGGAACTGGATTCACTCCTAACAGGCTGGCTATTTCATTTTGAATTAGCTGAGTAACCTCAGCAGGCTCCTTTATCTTTTGCTTCTTGGCAGCAGTTCTAATGCTTTTAACTAAATCCAGGGAGGTATTCATACCTACATCCGCCTGAATAAGTATATCCTCCAACTCTTCATAAAATTCCTCATCAAGTTTCTTACTGCTTTTTACCAAAGATTCAATTTTGCCGCCTAAATTCTTGCGAGTTTTACTGAGCCCCATTTTAAATCGTCCAAAAAGACTGGATTGGGCTATTTCAGGGCAAGTTTCCTCAGCGCCGGCTGAATTATCTGGGGTTGGAGAAGCATCATTTATTGCAATTACTTCTGATCCTTGGGAGGAATCTGCCGGGGATGATTTATCTGCCTGCTTTTTATGACTGTCCTGCCCAGGATCATCGTTAGGTTGCTGGTCAGAAACAGGTTGATTCTCAACTGCTTGATTCTTTTTACGTTTAAATTTGTCAAAAAATGCCATTGTCTGAACCTACTTTCAGATAATTTATTGTAGAGATTATATGCTTCATCATCCAGCCATACTTCGCATCTCGTCGTTGCATTGAATGGACAGAACCGATGATATTCCTTCCTGGGGCATGGTGATACCGTAAATATTGCCTCCTGCCTCGATGGTACTTTGACGATGGGTAATAACAATAAATTGGGTATCTTTTGACATGCTTCGCAAGAAGTCGGTGAATCTAGTTAAGTTTATCTCATCCAAGGCTGCATCTATTTCGTCCAGCATACAAAAAGGAACTGGTTTCAGTCTTAAAAGGGAAAAGATAAAAGCGATACAAGTCAAAGCCCTTTCCCCGCCCGAGAGCAGGTTTAAAGATTGACTTCGTTTTCCAGGCATCTTAACTAAAATGTCCACCCCGTCAGTCAGATCCTGAGGTGATTCCATAACCAGAGCGGCATCACCGCCGTTAAAAATCTCAACAAACGTACGATTAAAGCTTTTATTAGCCAGTTCCATAAACTGAGAAAAATTCTTAGTCATGATTTTCTCTGTCTCCTGAAGTATTCTCCCCAGAGATTCAATGGCCACCGTTAGATCTTGGGACTGTTGATATAAGAACTCATACCTTTGTTTTATAATATCGTATTCCTTTATTGCATCAATATCAACTGGTCCTATTGAATCTATCAGCGTTTTAAGATCCACCAGGCGATTCCGATACTCCCGATTCTGGCGGGGCGATAGAATAGTGCCATAATTTTGGAATTCTGGTTGGCTAAACCTTGCTCTGAACTGGCTGTGTAATCCTTCCAATTCGGTCTCTATCCGTACGGTTTTCATCTCCAGGGCTCTTATTTGCTCCTGGGCGTTGCTCATCTCCTGCTGCAAGGGCTGTAAACCGTTATTGGTTTCTTCTAATATCAAGCTCAATTCTTTTTCATTATTATAAATTAATTCTATGGTCTGCAAAACATTGTTCAATTCCGCCTGTTTTTCGACTTCCTTAACAGCGGTTGTTTGGATGCGGGAGTTATGTAAATCCACCTCTTGCTGCAGCCGTTGCTGCAAAGCCAGCACCTCATATCTTGACTGGCGGTAAGACTCCTTAACCTGTTCAAACTGACCCATGTTTTTTTCAATATTTTCAAGTTCTTTTTGTTTCATAGTTAATTGTTCCTGGTGTGACGCTAATCGTTCTTTTCTTACTTCATATTCGCGACGATTTATTTCTAAGTCTGCTTTTATTTTCTCAATATCATCTGCACTCTGCTCGTTCTCAATCTTAAAATTGTTATGATGCTCCTGCCAAGCAACAATCTCAGTATTAGATTGTTTTATTACCGCCTCTAATTGGTTTATTTCCCTGTTATATATTTCCGCATCTCGCGATGAATCATCTATTGTCGCCTGAAGACGCTGTTCTTCCTCACAAACCATCTTTATCTGGAATTCAACCTCTGCTAGTCCATTTTTCGCTTGCACCAGTTTTTCATTTAATTCCTGCATCTGCCGGGCTAATAGATCAGCTGCCGCCAAATTTTTTGTTTCTAAGTTGCGCAGTTTCTCCAATTCCTGGATAATATTTCTTTCTTCTCGCTTTCTCTGTAACGGGCTGGACTTGGCTTGGGCATGCAATCCGCCTGTCAAAGCCCCGCTGGTATTTATCAATTCTCCTTCCAGGCTGACAATGCGCAGCGGATAAAGATTACGCTTGAATATCTTTAATCCCCAATCTAAATCTTTAACCACCAGTACCCGCCCTAAAAGGTAGGTTATGGCCTTTTCATACTTCTGGTCATATTGCAGGAGTTCACATGCCAGGCCAATCACCCCTGCTCCGGCCAGAATTGCTTCTCGCTGCCGGTCAGGAATTTTTTGCACTCGCAAGACATCCAGGGGTAGAAATGTAACTCTACCCAAACGTTTATGTTTCAGAAAACTGATGGCCAGTTGGGCTGATTCAGCATTTTCCATTACTATGTTTTCAAAACCTCTGCCCAAGGCAACATCCATGGCCAATTCCATTCCCGGAGGAGTCTCAATCAGGTTTGCAATTAAGCCCTTTATTCCTCTTAGACTTGGCTCGCCCCGGTTGAAATGCTGCAAAACTGATCTTACGCCTTCAGAATAACCAGCATAGTTTCTTTCCTGTTCCGTTATAGCCATTAGTCTATGTTCCAGCTTTAATAAATCCTGGTGTATATTGGAATATTCTTTCTCGATTTGGCTTTGTGTTTCAAGGTTTTTAGATTTAAGCTCCTCGGCTTCTGCAAGCCGTTTAGCAAGAACTTCTTTTTGTTCTCCATGCTGCTTTTGCAATTCGATTAAATCATTTCTTCTTTTATGCGCAGCCCTCAGCTTTCCTTCATTTTCTTCCAACCTTATCTCTAATCTTGCTCTTTTTTCTTGAGCCCTATTAATCTTTTGGTATAAACTAATAATCTCATTTTTAATCTCCGCTTCTTTATTGGCACGCTCGTATACCTGTTGCTTTTGCTGTTCAAATAATTCTTCCTGCTTGAGTATGGTTGCTTGCAATTGGTTTATCTCTTGCCGAAGCGTCAATACTTCCTTGTCTCTGTCTCGATATTGCTCTTTCTGGAGATCAAAATCAGCCTTTTTGATCTGTAAATCCTTCTCTAAACCCTGCAACATAAGGGTATATTTCTCGTTATCATTATTAGCCGCAGCAATTCGTTCCTGGTAGTTTTTTATTCGCTCTTGACTGAGCTTGACCTCAGATTGCATTCTGTTCAGTTGGGCTTCAATTTCATATTTATTATCCTTAAAGCGGCTTATATCGGCCTGCTTTGTTTCCAGATCATTCTCCACCTGCTTTTTTCTATGCTTTAAATTCTCCAGTTTAATGCTAATCTCTTGCAGATCTTGGTTCTTTAAATCTATTTCCTTTCCTTTAGTTGCAAGATTAGCAGTCATTTCCATAATTTGCGATCCCATAACCTGCTTCTCAAGGATTTCAATCTCATCCCGGGCAGCAACATAAGACTCCGCCTTTTCGGCTTTGCTCTGCAATTCTGACTTCCTGATTTCCAGTTCGTTTAAAATATCCCTTACTCTTACTAAATCCTGATTGGTTCCTCCCAATCGCTGTTGAACCTCATCCCTTTGCTGTCGGTATTTCATTGTGCCGGCTGCTTCCTCCAGCATTAAACGACGCTCAAAGGCTTGGCTGTTCAGTACTCTTTCCAGTTCGCCCTGGCTAATTATTGAATAGCCTCTCTTACCTAATCCGGTATCGGTAAAAAGCTTTATGATGTCCTTCATCCTTACCCTTGATTTGTTTAAATAAAACTCACTCTCACCGGAACGAAATATTTTCCTGGTTACCGAAACTTCATTATATTCCAGAGGTAAACTGCCATCCGAATTATCTATTGTCATGGCTACTTGTGCCATTCCTAAAGACCTTTTTTTATCAGTACCGTTGAAAATTACATCCTCATTCTTATTTCCGCGTAAATGGCGCACATTGGCTTCGCCCAGTACCCAACGAATAGCATCTACTATATTGCTCTTCCCGCAGCCATTGGGTCCCACAACAATATTTATGCCCGGTTCTAAATTTAGTTCCGTATTATCCGCAAAGGATTTGAAGCCTTTTATCTCCAAACTCTTTAAATACACCCTATTTCCTCCCGCTAACTCATTGTGGCTATAGCCTTTTCAGCTTAATCGCCACTGATACCCTTTCGTATTATTAGACAAAGGACATAGAAAACCCTTCTTTATTGGTATTTTTTTACAATCTGAATTTGCACATTATTCGCATAAGACCTATTCTGTGGGGGGCAAGGGTGGGGGGCAAGGGGACGGTTCTTTTGCCCGCAAGATCATTTTATTAGCATATTATTAGTATCATCTATATATAAGGGCGATGATTATTAATGACCAGATAGGCGCGTAAAATGAGTAATACCGAAATTTATCACGTTATAATGCGATCTTCAAGGAGATTGGACAAATCAAGGATGAGAAACAGTTAAGAAGTGAATTTATTAATTGCCTAAGAACTAGAACAGACATGTCTCAGCGAACCATCGCGACCCTACTGGGAATCAACAAAAGCAAGTGGAACGGCAGAAACAAATGCAGGCAAAAGAACCGTCCCTATGAATCTATGAATCGCGCATTATTATGTAATCGGCACGGGAGATGATCAGTTGGGCTTTATCCGCACCACCAGCGCTTATGCCCACCCAGTTGCGCTCCCCGGTCGGATCTGCTTTCAGCTTAACTACGTCCAATTCCTGCTTCAATAATCGCAGGTTCTTTTGCTTATTGCCTACCATCTTCGAGATATCCCGGGAATTAACATGCAAATTAATCTCCGGATGGTACCCGAATAGCTGATTGAAACGTCTCAGCGCAAATAGTGCCTGTTGCTTAAATATCTCTTGCTCCACCAGCTCGCCAAAACTAGGATGAAAAGGCCCTGCTTGCACAACTCCGTCACGGCGCAATTCCTCACCGGCATACAAGCCCATGCGTATGACTCTGATATTTTCTTTTTGCATCATTAAAAACATTTCTGCACAGGTACAAATCGCTTCTTCCAGGCTCAAGGGGTTGTAATCTCCCCGCTTCCACATTGAATCCAAAGCGGTATCAGCAATCACCAGAGTGGGATAAATCCTGACTTCTTGGGGACGCATGGCAATGGTTTTCCTGGCCGTTTCTATATCGCTGTCATAGCTATCCCGGGGAAGTCCAATCATAAGTTGGATGCCCAGTTCAAAACCTTTTTCCTTAATCAGTCGGGAACTCTTTAGGACATCCTCCGGCTTGTAATTACGGGATGAAGCCAACAATACTCTTTCATCCAAAGATTGCACCCCAAGTTCAATCATCCTCACTCCATAATAGGCCAGCATGTCCAAAACAGGTTCATCTATACAGTCCGGTCGGGTAGATATTCTTATGCAGTTCACCTTTCCCTGTTGCAGATAAGGTTGAACCGCATAAAGATAATCCCTCTGCACTTTTTTGTCCACAGCGGTAAAATTACCTCCGAAAAAAGCAACATCTACCTCTGCTCCAGACGGTATGGTCTGCAAATAATCTTCAATAGTATGGATTACCTGCCCAATATCAGGTGCATTTTGCTGCGCAGTAATCTTTTTTTGATCACAGTAAATACACTCATAAGGACAGCCCAGGTGGGGTATGAATATAGGGATATTATAGTGCTTTATTTCATGTTTAAATGACTTTTTCAAATTAACCTTTCCAATATATGGCCATTGCTAAGGGCTTTTTCCGCCGCGTTTTGCTCTGCTTCCTTTTTGCTTTTTCCCTGACCGCTGGCCAATAATTCGTTTTTAAAGAATACTCCGGCTTCAAAGGTTTTTGCATGGGCTGGACCAGTCTCATTCAAAATTTTATAAATGACATTATCTTTGCTTCTAGCCTGGACAAATTCCTGCAAACGGGATTTATAATCCTGATAATCACCCACGGCGGTTTGCATAATAAGTGGCTGCAGGTGTTTCAGAATAAAACCCTGGGCTCCCTGGAGACCCTGGTCAAGATAAATAGCTCCAATTATAGCTTCCACGGTGTCAGCTAAGATAGATTTTCGCTTACGTCCCCCGGACATATCCTCGCCTCGGCCTAATAAAATATATTTGCCAATATCGAGACGGTTAGCCATATCCACTAGAGCTCTTTCACATACTACCCGGGCTCTGATTTGGGTTAAATCACCTTCCGCTTTGTCGCCGAAATTCCTGTAAAGATACTCGGCTACCACAAAATCCAAAACCGCATCTCCCAGAAACTCCAAGCGCTGGTTATTGCTCAGGGCAAATCTTTCCTGGGCATAGGAAGGATGAATCAAGGCCATACTCATCAGTTCTTCATCATTAAATTGAAGTTGATTGTCAACCAAAAAGGCATGGGCAGAATGACGGCTACTCATTTTGGGCCTCTTGCATATATTCATATAATGATGCAACTAAAGATTCCAGGGTCGGATAGTACTCAAGATCATACTCGGGGAATTCAATATCATAGACTTCCCCAAGCTCCGTCATTAAAGCTGTCACATTAACATCATCAGCTTCCAGGTCTGAAAAGGTCGTTTCCGCAGTTATCTGCCCTGCATTAATATTCAATTGCTCTGCTAATATACTCCTGGCTAGGTCTAGCATTCTCTGCATAATACCACCCTCTGGATTTTTACTGTATTAATTAATATCGTTAATAATTATTGCATTTTATTCAATGCCTGTATCTGTCTGGACACCATTTGTCGAGCTATACATTGTTCGGCTATTTTAATCCCGTTAAAGACCGCCTCACTCTTGGAGCTTCCATGACATACTATACTAACGCCATTTACTCCTAATAGAGGGGCTCCGCCAACCCGGCTGTAATCAAATTGTTGAAATACTATTGGCAATTTACCCATTTCTTTAAAACATTCTTTACCTAAAAACATAGCCATTCCTTCCAGGCT
The DNA here is from genome assembly GCA_028709585.1 of Syntrophomonas sp. GTDB lineage: Bacteria > Bacillota > Syntrophomonadia > Syntrophomonadales > Syntrophomonadaceae > PHAA01. The sequence goes on from JAQVWS010000024.1 coordinate 13,795, forward strand.
CTTGAGCAATATATTGCCGGTAAACCCATCACAAACCACTACGTCAGCTTTACCAAAGAACAGGTCTCTGCCTTCTATATTACCCACAAAGTTAATATTGTTTTGCTGCCTAAACAGCGTATGGGCTTCCAGGCTGAGACTATTACCTTTGCTTTCTTCTTCTCCGTTATTTAGTAAGGCCACTCGAGGGTTATCTTCACCGGATATAATAGAAGCATAGACCCGGCCCAGCGCAGCAAACTGCAACAACTGCTGGGGTTTGCAATCAACATTGGCTCCCACATCCAGCAGTAGGCATATTTTCCCGCCCACACCTGGAGCAGCGGCTACTATAGGTGGGCGCTCAATATGTTCTAATCTGCCTAATATAAAAACAGCTGCCGCCATCTGCGCTCCAGTGCTCCCACAGGATACAACCGCATCAGCCTCTCCTTCTTTTACCAAACGGGTGGCAACTGCAATAGAGGAATCCTTTTTGGTACGCAAAGCAGTAGCTGACTCATCCATTCCCATTATCTGAGAAGCAGGAACGATGCTTATTTTTTTATTGTCATAGGTTTTATCCTGAAGTTCTTTGGCTATGCTGTCTTCCCTGCCTACCAGAATCAGTTTTGTATCAGAGGTTTGAGACCACTTAAGGGCTCCAGCGATAATTTCATGCGGCGCATGATCCCCGCCCATAACGTCTAGTGCGATTCTCATAAACGTTCCTCCTCATATTGGGATTGAACTAAAAAAACAAAAAGTAAGTCTAAAGCCATAATAAGGCTATTACTTACTTTTTCGTCTCTATTGGTATTTAGATACTAATTACACTCTTGCCTTTATAATAACCACATGCTAAACAAGCCCGGTGGGGCAACATTAAATCATGACACTGGGGACATGCAACCAGACCTGGCTTTTCAATTTTACTCCATTCAGAACGGCGCTTATTCTTACGGGCATGCGAATGTCTTCTCTTAGGAACACCCATTTTATAAAACCTCCTTCCTTACTGCAAATTTCTCAATTTCTCCCACCTGGGATCGATGAATTCCTGCTGGCAGGAACAGTTTGAAGTATTTTTGTCAGAGCCGCATATTAAACATATGCCAAGGCAGTCCTGGCTGCATAAAGAACTTATTGGAATTGCCATGAATATAGCTTCATCCACAATGGACTCTATATCCGCCTCGTGCCCTTCAAGGAATATAATATCGCTGTCAACCCCGACTCGATTACTATTATCAGCTTCAGCCATTACTAGCTCAAAATCGGTTTTTATCGGATATCTGAATTCTTTAAGACAACGAGAACAAGGCAACTGCAGCAAGGTTTTAATATTTCCTTGACCAATAAAAGTTATGCCGTTTCTCTCCACTTCTATTTCCACCTGGATAGGGGATATAAACTTACCACCTATCTCACGCAGAAAGCTATCGTTTCCCAAAGTTTGCAGGGAAAATGTTTCTCTTTCCTGACGATTAAGGATAAGTTTGCTAAGGTCAATATTCATCCCAATACACCTCATGAAATACCAGATTAATTATAGTCCGTACCAGTTATTATTGTCAATAAAGGCATCTCCACATTCATAGCTGAAATAGCTCCGCCCTGTTTTCAAGGCTTAACCTTTGGCTGGTTGCCGTTCTCATCGATTAATAACTATATTACATGTGATTTTTAATTCCTAGCCTGGTAATTATGAAATCAGCCATTTCTCCCAGGCGCTCCATAGAAAAACACGGAATATCTCCGGATAATTCGATATCACTTACCACTGCTACCAGATCTTCTCCCAGGCTTAAACGCCCTAAAGATTGATCGTGACGATAAATCTCAATTTTGGGACCGGGCTCATTTTTAAACCCTTCAACCAGTATAATATCCACATCTTTAATCCGCTTAAGCATATCTTTAAGGGGCATTATATCTTGATACAGTTCATGCATAGTCAAAGACGATGGTCCTGCCACCATGACCTTATCGGCACCTGCTTCAACATAATGCCAGGAATCCGTTCCCGCAGTATCCATAGTATACCCATGGGAAGCATGTTTGACAGCGGCTACCTTATAGCCCTTACTTTTAAGAATTCCAATTAAACCTGCCATAAGGGTGGTTTTGCCTGAATCCGCATAACCTACCAGCGAAATAACCGGTATCACAGTAACCCTCACTCTCCAATTTAAGATTCCCCAAACAGAGCGAAAAAAACTTGCTCTTTTAAGGTGCTAAAATGATAACACCCTAAAAGAGCAGGTAAACTGGAAAGCCCGCAGTTGAGACCTCCAAGAGAGATACGTCCATGAGCGGGCTTTTCTAGTTTACTCAAACAGTTAGTTTTTCTGAGACGCTTCTAAAGCGACAGCATTTTCCCGCAAAAGTTAATGCAATTTATTTTGATAATCTCAGGGTATCCCTGGCAATAACCAATTCCTCATTGGTAGGAATTAAGAATATTTTTACCTTGGAATCATCGGTAGATATGTCAGTTTCTTTGCCTCTAACCTTATTTTTAACCGGATCAATCTTAATTCCAAGCGCCTCTAAATCTTTGCATATGTTTTCCCGTGTCTCTATCCCATTCTCGCCTACCCCAGCGGTAAATACCAGACAGTCGCAGCCATTCAATTTAGCTATATAATTGCCAATATAGCCTTTAACCTTGTTGTAATATACTTCCAGAGCCAATATTGCTCTTTCGTTGCCAGCATCTGCTGCCTCAATTACATCCCGCAGATCGTTGGATACTCCTGATAAGCCTAAGAGCCCAGATTTTTTATTAAAGTAACTATTGGCTTCATTGGCATCCATATTGAGTTTTTCCATAAGGAAGAATACAACTGCCGGGTCAATATCACCGGAACGGGTTCCCATTACCAGACCCTCCAGAGGGGTAAATCCCATGGATGTATCAACAACTTTGCCACCGCTGATTGCAGCCATACTAGCACCATTACCCAGATGTAAGGTAATGATCTTGCAATCTTCATAGGCTTTTCCTAACATTTCGGACGCACGATGGGATACATAATAGTGGGATGTCCCATGGAAGCCATATCTTCTTACCTTAAACTTCTCATATACATCATAGGGAAGTGCATACATAAAGTTTGCGGGGGACATTGTCTGGTGAAAAGCAGTATCAAAAACAGCAACATGGTTTACATTAGGCATAAGCTCTTCGCAGGCTTCAATTCCCATCAGATTTGGCGGGTTATGCAATGGCGCCACATCAAAACAATCTCTGATAACCTTCTTAACCTTATCATCTATTACTACTGACTCAGCAAAGTCCTCACCGCCATGAACCACGCGGTGTCCCACTGCGCCGATTTCATCCATACTCTTGATGCAGCCATATTCAGGATTTACTAGTACATCTAATACCAGCTTCATACCCGCAGTATGATCGGGCAAATCTTTCTTGATTAAAACGTCGTCCTTGCCATTGGGTTCATGTTTTAAAGTCGTTCCGGGAATACCCACCCGATCAACCAATCCTTTGGCCAGTACTTTTTCATCTGTCATATCCATAACCTGATATTTAATAGATGAACTGCCTGCATTTACAACTAAAACCTTCATTACATAATTCCTCCTTCAAAATCCAAAGAATTCTTTCTATAAGCCCGGTAAAACTAGGCTTTAAGTGCAGTCATAGCTACCACGTTCACTATATCTTCCACGCTGCAGCCTCTGGACAGGTCATTCACTGGTTTGGCAATGCCCTGCAGTATAGGACCTATGGCCTCAGCCTTGGCGAGCCTCTGTACTAATTTATAACCGATATTTCCAGCTTGCAAGTCGGGGAATATTAAAACATTACATTGACCTGCTACCGGGCTGCCGGGCGCCTTGGATGAACCAACGCTGGGAACCAGAGCGGCATCAGCCTGGAATTCACCGTCTACTTTTAATTCCGGGAATCTTTCCTTGGCAATAGCGGTCGCATTGGCTACTTTATCTACTACTTCATGACTGGCGCTGCCTTTGGTTGAAAATGACAGCATCCCGACCTTAGGTTCTTTCATGCCGCAAACTTCGACCGCTGTTGCAGCCGTGGCCTTGGCAAATTCGGCCATTTGTTCAGCGGTAGGAACTGGAGTAACCGCACAGTCAGCAAAGACCAGGATACCATTATCTCCATATTCACAATTCGGCACAATCATGATAAAAGCTCCCGATACAGATGACATGCCGGGAGCGGTCTTAATAATCTGCAGAGCCGGTCTTAAAACGTTGCCGGTAGTATTCTCTGCGCCGGCAACTTCACCGTCAGCCTTATTCATCTTTACCATCATGGAAGCAAAGAATAGCGGGTCTAACATACTCGACTTGGCCTGATCCAGTGTCAAACCTTTGTTTTTGCGCATTTCATAAAATGCCTGCACAAAGTCATCAAAATAAGCTGATTTTACTGGATCAATAATCGCGGCACCAGATATATCCGCACCAGCATCACTAGCGGCTGCCTTGATGGCGCTTTCATTGCCAAGCAAAATGGGATTGGCAATCTTGTTGGCAACAATACCCTTTATGGCCAGCAGAGTTCTTTTTTCGGTGCCTTCCGGAAGAACAATAGTTTTCCCCTTTTGGGCAGCATTAGCTTTGATTTTTTCTAATAAATTCATTCTTTTACCTCCCTAATTTTAACTCCACATGACTTTGTGAAGTGATTCACAGTTTATTTTATCACCGATAAATGTAACAGCAGTATATATTATGATATTATGTGGATACAAAAAGCAAAGGGGATATACTTACGTCTGTACTAGGAATTATCGCTGAATTCAATCCATTTCATAATGGCCACCTGCACTTAATTAAAACCGCCCGCAAAGGTCATGATTTTTCGGGTATCGTCTGTGTGATGAGCGGGAATTTCATGCAAAGGGGAGACGCCGCCCTATGTAACAAATGGGTGCGCGCCCGTATGGCTTTACAGGCTGGAGCCGATCTCGTTATTGAACTCCCATTCTGTTTTGCAGTGCGCAGTGCTTACTTTTTTGCCCGCGGCAGTATTGAATTGTTATACAGAACCACTGCGGTCAGCCATCTAGCTTTTGGAAGCGAAAGTGGAAATTTAGAGGAATTACAATCCATCTCTACTATTATTGCCCGTGAGAATGATGAGTACAAGAAATACCTAAAACATCACCTTTCCCAAGGACTCAATTTCCCTGTAGCCAGAGCACGTACTATCCAAGCTATTATTGGCAAACATATTCCCAACCTGGATCATGTCCTTATGCAACCCAATAATATCCTGGCTCTGGAATACCTGCGGGTTTTGGAACAGGAATCCATACCCCTCCAGCCATTCACTGTCATCAGAAAAGGTTCCAGTTATAACAGTATGGAACTTTCGCCGTATGCTAGTGCAAGTGCCATTCGCTCTACTATATTGTCGACCTGCGATACTTCCTTAATTGAAAACTCTATGCCCCCTGGCAGCCTGGCCCTGCTTAAGCAGGAAATCTTTGCCGGGCGGGCTCCGGTTACCATTGATGACTTACAACAATCCATATTGGTAAAGCTTCGCACCATGCCTCTAGAAAAACTGCGTCAGATTTACGAAGTCTCTGAAGGTTTGGAATACCGTATTCGGAAAGCAGCTATTTCCAGCGGCTCGCTGGCAGAACTCAGGCAATTAATTAAAACCAAGCGATATAGCCAGACCCGGATTAACCGGCTGCTACTATATTCCCTGCTGGATATGGAAAAAGAACAAATAAAAAGCTTTGATCAGCATGGACCATTATATTTACACATCTTAGGGCTTTCTACAAAAGGGCAGAAAATCCTGCAAACCTTAAAAAATAAATCGAATCTGCAGGTTCTTAATCGGGGCAGTGAAGTCAAGAAACTCTGCCAGGATAAAAGTAATCCAACTCTACAAGCTATGCTTGGACTTGATGTACGCGCCACCGACATATATTCCCTTTTATATCCTGCTGTTTCCGCCCGCCATGGATCTTTAGACTATACCACCTCCCCTTGGATATGCGGCGAAGATTCTACTTTTCGAACGCCTCAATCATAAATATTATTTCCCCAATTTTGTCCTGGGCAGCTTTTCTGCCTAAATCTACGGCTTCACGGGATTTATCAAAATCCTGGGGATTAATATGTCCAACCGCTGGCTGAATAAGGATGTCAGCCTGATTATAAATACTGTCAAAATGTAGTTTGGACATGATATCCAGTGAAGTCATTATGACATCAATGGTATTCCTGATTAAAGGCTTTTTTCCAGGACCAAAGGTAACATCTACTGCAATTACTATATCAGCTCCTCTGTCCAGGGCTGTTTTAATCGGCAAACGGTCACTTACCGCACCGTCTACCAACACCATATCGTCTTTAAATACCGGGGCAAAAATTCCCGGTAGGGATATACTTGCTCTTACCGCTTCTGAAACCGAACCTTCATCAAAAACTACGGGGTTACCGGTAATAAGGTCTGTGGCCACTACCGCTACCGGAAAATCAAGATCGCAAAAGTTCTTTCTTTTAGTGAGCAGATCCAAAAAATCACATACTCTTTTTCCGCTGACAAAACCCATTCGAGGCACGCCAATTTCAAATAGGATTTTGGTATTCATATGCTCTACCATCTTATCGAGCATATAAATATTGGCTCCACAGGCGTAAATTGTTCCCACCATTGCACCCATGCTGCTGCCTACAATAAAATCAAATGGAATCTTGTTTTCCAATAATACTTGTATTATGCCAATATGGGCAAGCCCCCTGGCACTACCAGCTCCCAGCACTAGTGCAACTTTGGGTTTCCGGGCCATTCTTAACCAACCTCCTCATTCTAAGAATTCCCTTCTTTTGCATATATATAATTATACAACAGATTGGAGTATCTTACCTTGAGCAAATATTCAAGCTATTTTTATACTGGGCTTATTATAATATTAACAGCTTTTATGTTGATTAATCCTCGGGAAACTGTAATTGCAGCATCCCTCGGCTTTCAATTATGGTATGCAACGGTTCTCCCTGCCTTATTTCCCTTTTTTATAGTTGCTGAACTGCTGGTTGCCCTGGGTTTTATAAACGTATTAGGAATTTGGCTGGAACCGATTATGCGTCCCATTTTTCGTCTGCCTGGCTGCAGTTCTCTGGTTGTGGTTATGGGCTTCACCTCTGGCTTTCCTGTGGGGGCTATACTCACCCGTAAACTATATGATAAACAAATGTTAACCGCTGGCGAAGCGGAGAGATTAGTCTCATTCACGAATAATTCCAGTCCTCTTTTTATCGTAGGAGCTATAGGTGTAGGTATGTTTGCCAGTCCCATGGCTGGTTATTTATTAGCTGCGGCTCATTACCTTTCCAACCTGCTGTTAGGCTTATTAATGGGGTTTTGCACCCCTAAAAACCCTTCCGTCAGTTCAATATCCTGTAAATTCGCTCCGGGAAAACAAAAAAACGCACCCGATAATATTGACAGCATGGGTAAAATCCTGGGTGATTCCATAAAGAATTCTCTCCACAACATCATGGCTGTAGGTGGTTTCATCGTAATCTTTTCCGTATTAACCCGGATGCTTTCTTATTGGGGATTTATAGACATGATGGCAGCAGGGCTGGTTAGAGTATTTTCGTTTCTGCACCTGTCATACCCCCTGGCTTATGGTTTAAGCATGGGATTCTTTGAGATAACTATGGGGGCAAAGACAGCAATATCTGCAAATGATTCATCATCACTTGCAACGCTCATGGTAGTCAGTTCTATTCTAGCCTTCAGCGGGCTATCTATAATTGCCCAAATAATGAGCATCGTATCCGGAACTCCTATAAGATTATCTTTTTATCTTATGGCCCGCACTATGCAAATAATGCTGTCACTGGCTATAACATGCTTAACCTATAAACTCTTTCTCGCGTCAAGTATTAGCGCTATTGGTTTAAAACATCCCCCTGTTTACAAAATCTTATATTCTTTCAACGCTTGGACTTTTTCACTTTATAGTATGCTGGTCGGAGCAATTCTTATAATAATAATGTTAGGGGTTGCGTGGCGTAAAAATTAATCTTTATCCTCCGATAATTCCTGCCTGATTTGCTCCCTGCCTTCAATTACGGTGTCCAGTCCTTTTCGCAGCACGAACTCAATATGGCTTAATACTCCATCAGCATATTCTTCGGCATCCCGGCGTATTTGTTCAGCCATATCCTCACCTTTGGCCACAATATCTTCGGCTAGATTCATGGCATTTCTGGTAATGGCATTATCTTCTATCATACGTGCTGCTTCATGTTTGGATTGTTCTACATAGCCTTCCGCTTCTGTGCAAGCTTCGTTTACAATTCGCTCTCTTTCAGCTAGAAGCAATTTAGCCGCTTGCAACTCTTCCGGCAAAATAGCCCGTATTCTATCGACTCGATCAAGAAAGCGATTGGTTTCTACCAAGGATTTTCCTCCCGTAAATGGTATTTTGCGGGTGCCCTTGAGTAAAATCTCCATTTCATCCAATATGCGAAAGATCTCCATCATGCTTAGTATCCTCCTCATGTATGCTATAATAATTTAGCTTTGATTCCCCATAGTTGCTTTCACGATATCTCTGTAGCCTACCATATAGGGGGTTAATATCCTTTTTGCGGGGTGTGCGTATAACTATAATACCATCCGGTTCTAAAATATCCATTTTCCCGATTACTTCCATAACCTCATTAAAAATGATCTCCTTGGTAAAAGGAGGATCTATATATATAAACCCAAACCTATTTCTATGCTGAGCAAAAATCTGCAAGGCTTTGAAAACATCACTGCGGAATAAATCATAATTACTTTTGAAACCGCAATTATCAAGATTCTCTTTGATAACTTTGACTGCTTCACCAGAGCTATCCACAAATACAGCTTTAAGGGCTCCCCGGCTGAGTGCTTCAATACCTACGCTGCCGCTCCCGGCAAATAAATCCAAAAAATAAGAACCCCTAACCCTGTTTCCCAACACATTAAAAAGAGCTTCTTTGATCATGTCAGTTATGGGGCGGGTATTAATACCTGCCGGGGCTTTGAGCTTCTTGCCTTTGGCTAATCCTGAAATAACTCGCAATTTATTTTTCTCCTTAAGTAAGTTTCGATTAAAGGAATCAATTACCTCTTTTTTTTATATTATTTTTGATTCTAGCAGAAAAATTATTAATAAAAAAACTTATTTTAAATGAATATTATTTTAAATATTGGTAATGATACTATTACTGGGTTATATACCTGGTAAACAAACCCTCCCCAACAACTTTACAAAATTATCCTCTCCCCAAAATGGCGGCCTAGGTCGCCATTTTAAATTAAGTATATAGTAATACTAAGCATTGATTATGTTTTTAAGGAGGAATATTATTGAATCAATTATTATCACACTTCAGCCTCAATGTTGATTTGGCAGTTGAAGCCAGGGATCTGGTCAGAGGAGCTACTGACCAAGAGATTAAGGGTGTGGTAGAGGAAATCGAACAAAAGGAACAGATTAAGATTACTACCATTACGATTAAGGATGAAGTTGGTGCCCGGAGTATGGGACGACCTGTGGGAACCTATATAACCATTGAATCCCCGCCCTTAAAAATAAATGACCCATATGTTAAAGAAGAGATTATAGCAGCCATGAACAACCGTATGCCAAGCCTGTTAAAAAATGCTCTTCAGCCTAAAGATATAGTACTATTGGTAGGATTAGGCAATTGGCGGGCAACCGCTGATTCGCTGGGGCCCAAATTTATTGAATATAGCCCCATTACCCGTCATTACCATCAATATGCGCCGGAAGCCCTGGTAGAGGGTATGCGTCCCACCTGCGGGATCGCACCTGGAGTTTTGGGCATTACCGGATTAGAAACATTTGAGGTGATTAAAGGACTGGTTGAAAAGGTAAAACCTGCTG
>JAQVWS010000138.1 GCA_028709585.1 Syntrophomonas sp.
AGCACGTTCTTTACGATTTTCAGGTGTCATTTCTAGTGCTCCTCACCCCAAGAATGCCATGATAATTATAGACTTGTACGGTTGCGGTGGCAATGGCTTATCTCACCAGTGTCAGGGGGCATTGACATCCTCGTGCATAGCTGCACCCTAATTTAGGAATAACGATAATATTCGGCCAAGGTCCAGGCACCACACAGAAAATAAATGCTGTTATAATAGTAATTGACTTAATATGTTATATAAGGTTAAAGTGACTGGGGACGTTCATCGGGTAACATTTAAAGTTAAACTATTAACAACGAATGTTTCAGAAATAATGCCCCTGCGTAACCTGGGCCTTGATTCGAGATCTTTGGAGAAGGGATGTTTACATATGTGGACCAGAAAAATTATTAAGACGAGGGCCAAAGCAATTTTGAGGCTTTCATATTGGAAAGCCTTCCTGGTGAGCCTGGTTCTTGCATTGGTTGGGGGAACCAGCGGCAATTCAATAAACTGGAGGTTCGGGAGCGAACAAAGCAAGAGCATCTCCGGAAATTACTCGGATTCAGCCAGTAACTTACTGCCCTATATCCCTTTTATAATAGGTGCCATTATATTAATAGTGATTTTAGTATTTGCCTTCAGGGTTTTTTTAGGTTATCCCCTGGAAGTGGGAGGACGACGTTACTTTATTCGCTCAGCCCAAAACGATTTTGATATGAACAACTTGGGGTTTGCTTTCGAGAAGAGTAAGTACTTTGATATTATAAAAAGTATGTTGTGGCGGGCTTTTATAAACTTCTTATGGTTATTGTTGCTGATTATTCCAGGTATTATTAAGTATTATGCATATAGAATGGTTCCGTATATTTTAGCAGATAACCCGCAAATAGGTTATAAGCGGGCATTGAAACTGAGTACCGGGATGACCGATGGTGAAAAGTTTTCAATCTTTGTTTTAGATCTTTCGTTTATTGGCTGGTATTTGCTGGGTGCTTTAGCTTTCGGAGTCGGGGTTCTATTTGTATTTCCTTATCAAAATGCCACAGAAGCTGAGTTATATTTAGTATTACGTCAAAATGCAATTCAAAATGGTTTATGTACCTCAGAAGAACTTTTGATGAATATTTCCTCCTAATACTTAATAGAAAAGCGGCTAGTAATACGTGTTTTTGATCTTTTTTTCTCAATAATTAATTATCTGCAAATTCCACTCGATGTGACAGTGGGAACAGCTAAACTGAATTAAGTAAAAAATGGGTGCTGAAAATTTAGGAATTGGATTCAGCGCTTATTTTTAATTGACTGCAACGAAATAACGGCTAAAATAAATATAATCCACTGATACATCATTTTGGGTTAATCAGAGAAAGGAATTGTAATGAAATGGATAGACAATCATTAATAAATAAAGCATCATATTTTATCAATAATTCAGAGGATAATTATATAACAGATTCAATTGCTATTTCTAAAAATGTAGTGGGTATGAAAATTTTTGAGGAACCGATTTTCGCCTTCGGTTCCGCTGATGATGAGCATTTTAAATTATTACAAGAACCACAGGCCATTGGCGGGCACTTCTTGCTCCCCCAAGAATGGCTGCCCCAAGCGAAAACTGTAGTCTCCTTTTTTTTACCGTTCAGTCAGGTTGTTAAAGAGGGAAACCGGCGAGAAAAAGTATGGCCTTCTGAAGAATGGCTGCACGCCCGTGTTGAAGGTCAATCTTTTTTAAATAAGCTGTGCATCCATTTACAGTCAGAATTAATCCATGCCGGATATCATAGTATTGTACCTTCTTTAGATGAAAGGTTCTGGAGTAAATCCAGCCCTGACAAGCTTTCTCATCATCCGGAAATATCATTTTCAAGCAATTGGTCGGAAAGACATGTTGCCTTTGTATGTGGCCTTGGAACCTTCGGACTTTCAAAAGGACTTATAACCCGCAAAGGCATATCCGGCAGATTTGGCAGCATTATTACCGAGTTATATTTGCCTGCTGATAAAAGAGAATACACTGACACATATGAATACTGTTCAATGTGTGGAGAATGTGCCGAAAAATGTCCGGTCAATGCCATATCCATAGAGGAAGGTAAAAACCATACTATATGTTCGGCTTTTTTAGACAAAACTGCTGCAAAATTTGAACCTCGTTACGGTTGTGGGAAATGCCAGACAAATGTACCTTGTGAATCTAGAATTCCGGATTTATTGAAGAATCAGTCTTCTAACACTCATAGTACACAGTAATAAACAACCACTTAACTAAATTTAACAACGATAATAGTAAGGTTTCTAGATGTGTAGAATTATTATTTCAGCTTTAAGGGAGTCATGATATGAGTAAAGTTGCCGGCATTGGTTGTCCAGCTCCAAGCCAGCCAGGGGATATGTCTGAATTATCAAAGATTGAACGCAGTATAATAACTAAATATAGAAAGCCTATCTGGTCAAAGTTTATTAAAGCCATAAAGTATTTCAGTTTGATTGCAGACGGAGATAGAATTGCGGTGGCTGTATCGGGCGGCAAAGACAGCACCCTTATGGCCAAATTGTTTCAAGAGCTATACCAACATGGCAACCGCAATTTTGAATTAGTGTTTATTGCCATGGATCCAGGCTTCCATGAGAACATTAGAACATTATTAATTAGCAATTGCGAACAGCTAAACATACCTATCCATCTTTTCAATTCTAAGATTTTTGAAATAGTTGATAATATCGCCCAGGATTATCCCTGTTATATGTGCGCGAAAATGCGCCGGGGTGCCCTGTATGCCAAAGCACAGGAACTAGGCTGTAATAAGCTGGCTCTGGGACACCATTTTAACGATATTATAGAAACCACGCTGTTAAACATGTTTTATGCGGGAAGCTTTAAAACCATGCTGCCTAAATTAAAATCCGCCAATTTTCCTGGTTTGGAATTAATCCGGCCTCTATATTACGTGGAAGAGAAATCGATTGAGAAATTCACCCAGGAGCACGGTATTGGCCCTTTGAACTGCGCATGTATGGTAGCGGCTGAAAAGATCGGTAATAAACGTTATGAGATTAAAGCTCTGGTAGAAAACCTGAAGAGAACTAATAAAAATGTGGATAAACTCATTATGAGCGCTACTCAGAACGTAAACCTGGATTGTATTCTAGGCTGGCAAGAGTCAGGTCAGAAGCATTCCTTCCTGGATTCTTATGAAAACGATTAAATAATAGCAACATTTATATAAGTTCAGAGTATTAAAAAATACTTGAAAACTAGACTAAATGCATGCTATTTTATTGCTAAATAGTTCTCTCGATTTATTACCTAAATAGCCCAAATCTAATGAGGCGGTAAAAATGAAGAAAGGCAGCATTACAATGGAAATAACAGACGTGACGGAAAACATTAAGAAACTGCAAAATTTAGATTATGATGAAATGAAAAGCCAAATAGTAACATCATTTGCTGGTTATAGTTTTGAAGGCATTTCAGAAATTATTGTAATTGGTGATCCTGATAAAGAGCTATATGCCTATGCAAACAGTTTAATGGCGCCTGTGATACTTATATATTTAAATAAAAATGAGGATGGGACCTATTCGGTCAGAGACGCATATTAAATGCCCTTTTATAATCTCATTCTCCATCATAAGGAATATATTCCGGCTAATGATACTTTTGTTTTCAAGCGGTCAATTAATTAAGCCTATAAACTGATTCTAACGAGTTGAGTAAAAGAGTAACCCAGTTTAATTCCGTAAAATATTATTACTGTGCCGCAGACAACATTAATCCAGCGCATTACATTGGTGTTAATTTTGGTTCTAAATACTGAAGTTATAATGGCAACAGACAGGAACCACAGGCAGGATGCCAGACACACCCCCAGGATAAAATAGGCGGACATATTATTGGGCAGCGAGGCATTAATACTCCCCAATAACAGCGAACCGTCAATTATTGCCTGGGGGTTAAACCAGGTAATGGCAAAGCATATTCCCACAACTTTTTGCACAGAATCACCCTCTGTACTAGTATAATTTGCTAGTTGCGGCTGGGAGCGAATCAGCCCATATCCTATATAGATCACCGCTATGCTGCCGGTTATAAGAATAATCCCCTTTAAAATCGGAAAACTCTCAATTAAAATACCCACACCGAAAAAACAGGCCAGAGCAAGTGAAATATCAAAAAACATAATTATGACTGCGATCTTAAGCGTCTTATTGAGATTCTCCCGCGCAGCCGTATTTATTAAATAAAGATTTTGAATACCAATTGGCGCTACATAAGCAAACCCCAGCAATAATCCCTGCAGAAAGTATTTAAACATCATTCCGCCTTACTGTACCATATTATTTGTTCAATGTACTTTTTGTTTAATAAGTTTGAAAAAAACCGGACAAAGATATCCGGCGGTCAACGTTGTATTTATTAAAAGATTTCTACCTTACCTGTCCATCCCCATAGATTATAAATTTGGAGGTAGTAAGCTCTTTTAGGCCCATGGGACCGCGGGCATGAAGTTTCTGGGTGCTAATGCCCATTTCCGCACCAAAACCAAATACTCCTCCATCAGTAAAGCGGGTGGAGGCGTTGGCATAAACGGCGGCGGCATCAACTTCGGCAAGAAAGCGGCGTACGCTGCTGTAATTTTCGCTGACGATAGCCTCGCTGTGACCGGTGCCATACTCGTTTATATGATTGATAGCTTCTTCCAGGCTGGATACCACTTTAACCGCCATAATCAGATCAAGATACTCCTCGGCCCAATCCTGCTGGGTGGCAGCTTTTATATTGGATACTATTTTCTTTGTTTCGTCACATCCCCGTATCTCTACGCCGGAATCCTGGAGGTCACTGATAATTCCGGGCAGGAATTGTCCAGCCACATCCTGGTGTACCAGCAACTTCTCGGCGGCATTGCATACCGATGGTCTTTGCACCTTAGCATTATGCACTATTTGCAGAGCTTTCTCATATTCGCCGTCTTTATCTAGATACACATGGCAGTTGCCCATACCCGTCATTATCACAGGCACTGTAGCATTTTCCAGAACTGCCTGTTTTAAGCCTTTGCCGCCGCGGGGTATTAAAACATCCAGGTAATCATGCATCTTCATCATGAATACAGCTGCTGCCTTATCCTCACTATCCACGAGCTGAATAGCCCCTTCAGGTATGCCGCATTGTACAGCTGCATCAGATATACACCGGGCAATGACCCGGTTAGAGTTCAGAGCCTCTTCCCCGCCGCGGAGCAGTATGGCATTCCCGGATTTCAGGCACAAAGCGGCATCGTCAGCGGTCACATTGGGGCGGGATTCATAGATGATGCCTATCACTCCAATTGGGGTTCTGAGGCGGCACACTTCCAGGCCATTAGGACGTCGGGAAGAATCAATGTTTTCACCTACTGGATCAGGGAGGGCAGCAATGTCCCTTAACCCCTGGGCCATATCCTTAATGCGGTTTTCATTCAAGGTTAGCCGTTCCAGTAAGGCAATAGTCAAACCCTGGCGGGCACCCTGTTCCAGATCTACCGCGTTGGCAGCCAAGATTTCAGCCTGACC